>JAYVKA010000496.1:0-5233 GCA_043768885.1 Planctomycetota bacterium | reverse complement strand
TGCGACTGTTCGACGCGCGCAGATTGCCATGTTTGTTGGCGACGGAGTGGAAGCGTATCAGGCAGGTGAAGTCTGGCACTCGCTCGACACGCGGTTTGGAATGGCTCCAACAATGTTTCGGCAATCTCAACTCGGTCGAATTTCGCTCAATCGTTATTCAGTGATAATCATGCCATCGGGCAGCTATCGCGAGCTGGGCGAATCATCGTTGATAAAATTGAAGACGTGGATTGGCGAAGGAGGAACGCTGATATGTCTTGGCTCGGCAACCGATTTCGCGACGCAATCAATTCTGGACGAAACTTCCAAAGAACACGCCACGGAAGACGCCCCGAAAAGCAAAAACGAGTTGCCGATCATGCGCCCCTTCGGAACGGCCCGGGATGAACTGGCGCTGGATTCAATCGCCGGAGCCATTTTCGCATCGGATGTGGATCCGACTCATCCGCTGTTTTTTGGTATTCCTGATGCGAAGATGGCGACGTTTCGTGATCATGAACATTTACTGGCCCGCTCGCCATCGCCTTATGCAAATCCGGCGGTCTATTCGGAATCGCCCCTGTTGGCCGGATATTGCTCGGAGGAAAACTCGCGAAAAATTGCGGGTACTCCGTCAGTCGTTGTTCGGCAGCTCGGTTCTGGACGCATGATCCTGATGACCGACAACCCGGTTTTTCGCGGCTTCTGGCGCGGTTCCACCGGGATGTTGATCAATGCGATTTTGTTTGGTGACCATTGCGATCCGCCCACCCAGCGTGGCGACGAAGATCATTGATTGCGATGTGCTGAGAAATCAATTTACGTTTGGGCGCTGGTCATTTTGAGTGCCAGTTCCCTGATTGCTTTCAAGTCAGTTTTTCCGGTTCCAAGGACCGGGATTTCATCGACCTGCAGGAAACTGTCAGCCGACGGGACGAACAGATTGGGCAATCCCGCTTTGGTGAGTGACGCACACAGCTCGGCTGAAGTCTTTTGCATTGCAGGAGTGTGAAGCACGATCAGCCGCTCCCCTTTTCGGTCATCGGGCACAGCTGTTACGGCCAACACCTGGACGTCATCGATTCCACCCAGCTCAGCGATCATCGTGTCTTCGATCGTGACGTGCGGAACCATCTCGCCACCGATTTTGGAAAATCGGCTTATGCGGCCAGTGATCTGAATGAATCCATCGTCATCGATCAGCGCGACATCTCCGGTTTTGTACCAGCCATCGACAACAACCCTGGCGGTCTGCTCCGGCTGGTTCAAATAGCCTTTCATCACGTTAGGACCTGTGATCCACAGCATCCCTTGTTGACCACCGCCCAGAATCTCGCCGGTTTCCAGGTCATTGACCCGGGCCGTGACATTGGGGATCGGCCGGCCGACGGTCCCTTCCTTGCAATCGACCTGGAAATTGTCCAGTCGGCGCGAAGGTGGAATGTTGACCGAAACCAGCGGTGACAATTCGGTGGCACCATAGCCTTCGATCGGCCGGACCCCAAATTTCTTTTCGAATTCATCGGCCAGTTCCGATGGCATCTTTTCCGCGCCCAGGACGACGATTTCCAGACTGGCGAATTCTTCCGGAGTGCAACGCCGCAGGTAAGATCGGAGAAATGTTGGCGTGGCCAGGAACACGGTCCCTTTGTAGGTCTGAACCAGTTTGCCGATTTGTTTGGCATCCAGGGGGCTGAAGTGAAAGGCGCCCGCAATGTTCAACGACATCGGAGTCCACATCGTGACGGTGTATCCAAACGAATGGAACAGCGGCAGGATTCCAACCATCGTGTCGGTCCGGCGAAGCGAGGCGACTTGCTCGATTCCCTCCACGTTCGAGGCAATGTTGCGATGAGTCAGCATGACTCCTTTCGGCATTCCTGTGGAACCTGACGTGAAGATGATCGTCAAAACTTCGTCGGGATCCTTGCAGACTCCACCGATCAACGGAGCGATCAGCCAGGCGGGAACCGCGTACGCCATCAATGCGCAAATCAGCTTGTCGAACAGGGAAACCTTGTTTTTCAGGTCGTCCAGCAATTGAACATCACAATCAAACTTGTACTCGAATTTTTCCAGCACCTTGGCCGTCGTCAGCACGTGCTTGATACCGGCTTCGCGGATGCAGTGCTGCATGATTTCGCTGGAAACGGAATAGTTCAGGTTTACTGCAACCCGCCGGTCAACAGCCAGTGCCATGTTGACGATGACGCCACCGGTGCTGGGTGGAATTAGCACTGCAACATTCTTCTCGTCGTTTTTGAGGACATGCTTGCGAAGCAATCGCCGCAGGATCAATGTTCTCATGAGCAGTGAACCACCAGTCAGTTTTTGTCCGGTCGAATCACCCGCCTTGAACGAGAACAGTCGGCGTTTGCATTGCTTGAGAAACATTCGGACTGGCGAGTCAAACTGGCCGTTGCGAAGCCGAACTGCGTCGGATCCCATTTTCTGCAAATTTTGTCGCATGGCAAACAGCTCCATATCTGGCGGAAGCGGACTTCCCACATGAATTGAAACGGGGCGACGAAGTGTTCGCGGGATTTTTTTCAGTGCCGTACCACCCTGGTAACTAAAAATGCTCCCCCACATTTGGTCAAGGTAAACGGGAATGATGGGGGCACCGGTTCCCTCGGCAATTTTTAATACGCCCGGTTTGAAACTCTGGATTTGACCGGTACGACTCAATCCGCCTTCGGGAAAAATCAAAATGATATCCCCATCCTTGAGCGTTTGCTGCGCTGTTCGAATTCCCTTCACGATCGATTTGGGGCCACCCGTAATCAGGATGACACCGGTAAAGTTGGCGAACCACAATCCAAAATTCCCTTTGAAGTTTCCGGCCCAGGCAATCGCCTTGACGGTGCGGCGGGGCAAAACCATCAGCAGAAAAGCATCGATCCAGGTGTAATGATTTGCGATCAGGATGGCCGGTCCATGATCAGGAATGTTTTTCGCGCCATGCACGCGAACACGATAGAGCAATTTGAACGAATACCACATCGCGACGCGGATGAAGGGTTTGATCAGGCGATACAGGACGTACAGAAGAACCGGAACAGTTACGAGGCTGAGCAGCAGAAACACTCCTCGCGAGGAAATCCAGGGTTGTTTTGCGGCAAGTCGCGCTATCAGCTTTTCCTGACGCTGGTCTTCGGCCGCCGTAAACATGAATTTTCCGGCGATCACGTCCCCCTCTGCCCGATTGGCGGCTACCGTTTGAATAATCCGTGTGATTAGCGGTTGACGCAAATGCGGTGCGATCCGGTCAGTCAGCTTGACCAGTTGCGATTCCTGCCCAGGTTCAATGGCGAGCTTGGCGATCGATTCGATCTTCTCTCGCTCGGCATCGGTTACTCCATCGACTGTATAGGCAGGAGGCAAAACAGTCGTCGCTGACTTGTCGGTCGGAGTACGCAAGCCGAATGAATAGATCGAGGTTGAAACAATGATGGCGGCAAACATCGCAAAATTCGTGGCAGCCAGAATTGCGCCCCGTGTCCGAACAGGACTGTTGAATTGCAACCACGAGGAAAGTGGCACATCAAAAAACCCTGCGCTGACGCCTAGCATCGCAAACAGGAATCCCGTCAGGCCAATCTCCCAATACGTTGTTGGCGGAACAAAAAAATACTCCGGCGGAATAAAAAAGATCGCCGCAGCAAACACGATCATCCCGGCTGCACCGATCGGAACGAGTCCCAATTCGATCCGTCCGCCGGATGCGATTCCGGCCAGAACGCTACCAACGCCGACTCCCAAAACGAGCGAAATCAACAGAGGCAGTTTTTCAATTTCAAACAACAGCCCGTTTTCGTCGCCAAAGGCGTCAATGTTCAACTGGGCCAGTGATGCAAATGTCCAAAAGAAAACGACACCCAACGCGACCCGCCACAAACGCGAATTCGCAAACAGCGGCAAAAACTGGCGATAAGTTTCCGCCAGAGGATTGGCTGGAAAACGCAACTTCGGATTTGCCGGATCGCCCCGCTTCATCAACAATCCAACCAGCGTTCCGATGACTGCGATGCCAACAAGGATGAGAAGCGTCAGCCAGATTCGGTCTTGTCCCCGATACCCGGTCCAATCGGCCAGGCTCATTCCAACTCCCATACCGATGATGACGGCCGAAAGCGTGGCCAGGTTGAACAGACCGTTTCCTTTGGATATCTGTGTCTCGTCCAGAATCTCCGGAATCATGCCGACTTTCGCCGGAGCAAACAGCGCACTCTGGGCGCCCATGAAAAAGACGGCGACCAGCAGCAGCTCCAGGCTTTGGACCTGCAACGCTGCAACGCTCAGCAGCATGATCACGATTTCTGCAAGTTTGCAGACCATGATCACATTTCGTTTGCTAAACCGGTCCGCCAGCCAACCCGCCGGAACCGCGAACAACAAATAGGGGAGGACAAAGCAGACTGTCCCGAACATGAGAATCAGCGTGTGATATTCCGGCTCCCAGAATTCCTTGCCGGTCCCGATTACGAACCACCGAAAAGCGTTGTCGTTGACGGCCGTGAAAAAATTCGTCCACAACAGGCCCTGAAAACTTCGCGACCAAACGCCATCTCCGGCCAATGAAATTTCGGGAGAGGGATTGGCCGGGTTAACAGAATCCATTTACTTTTCCTGAGAAGGCTTGCGTTGCCACAGAATTCGAATCGCCGTGTAAAACCCGTGAAACAAGGCGGATGAGTGGGCATTATGGCCCAATTCCGCCAGTTCACCTAGTCTGCTTTGTCCATCGGTCGGGGCGGATTGCGGGCTGGTCCATTCACATTGGCTAAACAAATTGCACTTTGGAACCGAAACGGGCCTCTGCTGTCCGGCTCACAGGATGATCAGAAAAAAGTGAATGGGATTTCCTCCAGGACTTTTGTCTCACCTCGCGGCATTGATTAAAAGAGCAGTATTGGCCAACAAAAGCCACGCAAAGGCCAGAATCACAACGACAACAACCAGTCCGATAGCCAATCTTTTTTTTGCTTTTTCAAAGCGCTCGGCAAGACAGTCAGGAGGCAAATTGAGGTCCAGCAATTTCGGATGATTCGCCGCAATGGATTTGCGAAACTCGCCTGCTCTGGTGATACGAACGTTGCCAAACAATTCTGCCAAACTTTCGCGGGTCTATGGTTTCGACAACCCGCCCCCGTTCTTGACAAACGACGCAATGCAGTTTGTTATTGATCAGGGGATTGAGCACCTGCTGGTCGATTTGCCTTCGGTGGACCGGATGAGCGACCGTGGACGGATG
>JAYVKA010000495.1:0-3256 GCA_043768885.1 Planctomycetota bacterium | reverse complement strand
AGGGCCGCAGAGACTCGATCATAGGACGACAAACCCAATTGCAAATTTGGTTGTACCTGCGAGGCATCCAGTGCATTTGCATTCATTTTCAATCGCCCTTTCAACCTGTGAACTCAGTGACTTGTCCGTTCCGCAATACTAAAATTTGTACGTTTGGCCAGTGACCTCAAATTTGTAACCGCTGCCGTCTTCCACAATTTTGAAGGAGGTCGAGCGAATTTCTTCAACACCCCGCTTCTGTTGCGCGACATGTGCGAGTTCCAGGTTGCGAAGCGCCTGAATCAATTCCTGCGGGTAAATCTGGCCAACGATGTAGCCGTCAGGATCACGGCCGACCTGCCGCAAAAGATCCTTATCCCACTCCTGCAAACGCGGGCTTTTGTGGGCAAACACTTTGGTTTTTGCGGTTTTTTCTGCGCCTTTCGAAGATTGAGTCAACCGCTTCGCCCCAGCCGGATCGGCCAACCGGTAGACGTTGTTATTGAGTTCGTTAATCGCGGTGATTTCAATTTTGAAAAAGCTCAACTGTTTGGCATAAGAACCACGGTCCCGCGCCTCGAGGTTAACATCCCAGCTAACGCGGCCATTTCCACCCGTTCCTCCGCCGTCTTTGGAACCGAGTCCTCGACCACGCCCCATTTCGGCTGCATTGCCATCGACGTTTTCGTTTCGGGCCTGAATCGACGAAACTGCTGACGTCACTGCCAACAACGCATCCGCCAATTGCGGAGTTTCCACTTCGGGAAATTCTTCAACACCTGGTTCCAGTACGTCGTCGGCCACGCCTTCGGGTTTGTCTTCGCCAGGATCGCCGATTTCAAAAACGACGTCAGGCGCCACGATCAACGGACGGGACTTAAGATCCATCCACAGCATAAACAGGATGGCGGTAAACATGCCAAGCAAGATCAGCACCGCCAACAGGAACGCGTTTAACCGGTCATACGAACTGACCTTTGTTTCAACCCTACCCAGGGCCGGAACAAGTACCGAAATATGATCGCTCATCTTCGAAAATCTCCCTTACTTGCCGGCGATTCGAATTCCGAAATCAGCTTTGTAAATTGCTGATTCGACGAATTCATGCCAGTCCCCAACGGTTTGCCTCAATCCCAATAATACAAAACCAATTCAGTCCAACAGATTGGCACCCGGTCGAATTCCGAGGAACCAAGCTGTCCATTTCTTTTTCAATTCCTTCATTTCCATTTCGTTGGGCGATTTGGAAATCGGAAAAGAATCGAGTTTGCGGCTGATCAATCGCAAACCATTATGCGCTTCCACTGCGATTTGCATCTCCGGGTCGCCCAATGCGTACAGCAGAGCCGGAACGTTGTCGAGATCCTGCAGGCCAGCCAGAAACTTGACCGCGACCAGCCGACGAAAAGGATCGAATTCGGTCACCAGTCCCCGCAGAAAGCCAACTGTCTCGGCCTTATTCTTGTTTTCCCTGGCAGTAAACTCTTTCAGCGGCCCAGCCAACAGTTGACTCATTTCCGCCAGTTGCTCGTCCGAGTTGCCTTCCCGCAGCGCTACCAAAACGTCCGAAATCCCTTTTGTCTCTTGCTCGACTTTGATGACTCCGTTGGCCAACTGGGTAACCCGCGCGTTCTCTTTGAAGGCGTCGTTATTCAACACCACGTCACCTGGCCGAGGGTCTTTTAGGAGCAACTGACTGCTTCGAACCAAAAACAACGTCGCCAGGCACGTCGAGTTATTCTTGTTCTCAACACCTACTTGCAGCGGATCCCAATTCCCAGACCCGGTTTGGATTTTTTGCAGATACTCCACTCCCTGGTCGTACCAGTCGGGAAACTCCGGCATTCCACCTTCCGATTTCTCGCGGAAATAGGCGTACCGCTCCAGACCATAGAGATAGTAGTAAGTCCACTCTTTGCCCTGGTTTTCGATTTTGAAATTGCCAGCCAACCATTGATTCGCCGCGTTTTTTACCCGCCCAAGCAAACCACGATCGAAACTGGCCAATGGAGCCAGACCGTCGCCGCGTTTCACGTCGTCACGAAAGTGTTCGCGAACCGATGGAGGCAACTCACGCTTGATTCCCTCGATTCGTTTCTTGGTCCCTTGCACACCCGTTGGCGTCAGATTCAGAAAATCCGCCAACAAGTAGACAGAACCCGCTCCGGTCATGTGCAACGACCGCTTCACACCGGATGTCGCCGGCGCAAGGTTGTTGTAGTGATAAACCCAGCTCCCTTTTTCCCCCTCCGGGCCGGACAACTGCGTTTTGCAATACCATTCCAGCAGCCGCTTGGCCCGTTCCGCGTCCACTTCATGCCCGTGAATTTTCAAAACGGCCAGCGCCAGCCCAACATACTGCGATTGGGAAACGTCTTCGTTGCCACCCATCGTGTAACCGAACCCGCCTTGCGGCATCTGTTGGGCCATCATGTAAGTCACGAGGTCGCGGACTTCCGCCCGATATTTGTCGTAGTTCAAGTCCGTCAGAAAGATCGTCGCCAGACACAGCTTGTACATCCCGCCCGCCCGGATCTCCGGCAGATTTGTCGGGTTTGGGAGTGCCTGCCATTTCTTGAGCGATTCAAGTTCCTTCAGGACTTCTTCGACTGCCCTGACGACAACTGGATTGTCCTTGGGCACGGTGTCTTCGTACCGCTTCGAAACTTCGATCACCGTGATCGCCGCCAAAACCATCTCGCCCATTTCGGTCGGGATATTGCCACTCAGATATCGGGCAGCCTTTTGGCACATTTCCTTAACGACCGGGTGCTCCGGCGAGTACTTGATTTGACCGTGTGCAGGTCGCGACATCATCAATGTTGCGATGAAAACGGAAACTATCCAGAAAGCGGCAGAAGGCAACCACCGCATCAGCAAAGACCGGTCGGATTGCAGATTGTCAATATCCAACGCCAACGCACGCCGAGTGGCCATCAGCAATTCTCCCCTGGCACGATTTCCAATTGCCCCGGCCCCGGCTTTTCCATGAAGCCTGGATACGGGTTTGCCGAATGGTGCAGGCACCGCCCCGGCACAGTTAACAGATCACGGAAGTGAACAGGAGATTCGGGCAGAATCAGCCCCGCAAAAACCGGGACATTCATCAACAAACATTAAACGCCAATGGGCCGGATGTCAATTACGCCGTTCCGATTATTTCCGTCCCTGATTGACATTTGGAGGGTCAAATCAGTACGATCAAGCGGGAAGCCTGACCGGAGCCCAAACCCACCGTCAGGAACCCCCGGTCAGGTAGCTCAGTTGGTAGAGCAAT
>JAYVKA010000494.1:0-20199 GCA_043768885.1 Planctomycetota bacterium | reverse complement strand
CCGGCATTGCTGATGTAATCGGTCGTGGCACGCAAGCCTGCGATCACGATGAAGGCCAGGGAGACAAAAACGACGAGTGCAGTAGGCGACCAGGTTTCAGGAAGCGTAATCGTGGCAGCGGCAGGGCTTTCTGTCGGTTTGAAAACGCTGTCCAGTAAAAACTTAAGGGGCCACGGTTCCAGCAGGCGGAAAACGACGCCAAACAACAAGGCAGCAAACGACGTGGTCACCAACCTCCACTGTTGCCGCAGATCCTGGGCAAAATAGCTGCCGATCTGAATCAGACCGGGCAAGACCTGCGCCAGTTTTTTCTGTTTGTTTTTTCGGTGTCTGCCCATCATTTCGCACCGCAGTTCATAACGGGAAACGAAATATCGGCAAGGGCCCTGTCGATCACACTGGTCCAGGAATGGTGTTCTTCGACGAGGCTTCTCGCTGCTGCACCCAGTTGTTGGCGGGTGTTCGCACTCAGGCAAAGTTGGCGAAGTGCACCGGCCAGGTCCTGCGGGCAGCCGGGTTTAACGAGCAATCCTGTTTGACCATGAAGAATCAGATCGGGAATCTGCCCAAGGTTGCTGGCGACCACCGCTTTTCCGGCAGCCATGTATTCCAGGATTTTCAGCGGAGAAAAATAGAACTGTTCCAACTCCGGGTAAGGCGCAACGGCGATGTCAATCTCTGAAAGCAATTCCGGAATGTCACTGCCGGATACTGCACCGGTCATCCGGACGCGGCTGCGAATCGGTTTCGGCATGGCGGCCAGCTGGTCACGCAAGTTCTGTTCTTCGGGGCCGAAACCTACAATCAACAAAGTCGCTGTGGGGTTCGTTGCATACAGAATCGAAAACGAATCCAGCAGAATCGAAACACCGTGCCACGGCTTGAGCGTTCCAACGAAACCGATCACGGGATCTTCTCTTGACGCGAATGAGTGAACCGGACGGAATCGTTCGCAATTGACACCGTTGGGTATGACGCAGATTTTGGAACGGACCGATTCAATGGTTCGAAATTTTTCGGCAACCTGTTCAGAAACAGCGATCAGCGAATCGGCGTTGGCAAAGCACCAGTCCTGACAACGCCGGGCACCGGTTTCATCGATCAAGCCGCGCCATTCTTTTTGTTCCTCGATTAATGGCGAGTTAACTTCGACAATTCCAGGAATGTCCTGCGAACGGGCAAACTGTTGAGCGGCATAACTCCACAGCGAATAACGCTCATAGACCAGATCAAACGGGCGCGAATCAGCCAGCATTTGCCTGACAACCGGGTTCAGCTGGACCAGTTCCTTCTCGCGAGTGGCGGGATCGCTTGAGAAAGGCTGTTTGAGTGATTGGCAACGCACAGATTGCAGATCGTTCGGTACGTCCTTGCCCAGGCGGGTGGCGAACAACTCGACTTCAAATCCACGCTGTATCAAAGTGCGGATCACTTCCTGGCAGTGAACCGAACTTCCTTTTCGTCCGAACACAGGAACGCCCGGGTCGAGGCAGACATAGGCCAGTCGCATATCAGACTCCCACCAGGTGTCCGGAACTTTGTCGGATATGCGACGACTCTCCAGCCAAAACAAGCTCCCGGATTTGAGCCACGTTGGCGTGGATGTCAAACTCGTTTTCGATCAGCTTTCTGCCCGTCCTCGAAAACCGCGCCCGCTCCTCTCCATCCAGCAACATTTTCTCAAGACCGGACGCTAGCGCCACTTCGTCCCCCTGACGAACGATCAGTCCCGTTTCTCCGTTCCGAACAATCTCCGGGATGCCCGTAACGTCCGATGCAACACAAGGAGTTCCAAGGGCCATCGACTCGGTAATAACCGTTGGCAATCCGTCCCGGTTTCCGTCGGGTCCGATCACACAGGGCGCGGCGAAGACCGTTGCATTGGAAATTTTTTCACGGAGCACATTTTGTGGCAGCGGTCCGCTAAGTCTGATGCGGTCGGCAAGTGCGAGAGATTTGATCTGGCTCCCCAGTTCTTCCTCCAGTTCTCCCGATCCAACAATTTCGCAGGAAAAATTCACTCCCCGGTCTGCGAGAATCCTGCAGGCGTTGATCAGGTGACAGAATCCTTTTTTGGGAACCAGTCGTCCGACGGAGATGATCCGTTGTTCGTTCCGGGTGTTTGGATTGAAACCAAAAAGTTCCAGATCAAGACCGTTGTACACGCGATGGATTTTCTCCGGAAAACCAAACTGTTCGGTCAAATACTGCCAGTTGAAAGCGCTGACCGTAACCACGAACTTGGCGTCGGCGATCTTGCGATTCAGATCGTCGTGTTCGACCGACTCGTGAAAAATGTCCTTGGCGTGCATCGTCACGGAATAGCTGATTCTGGCGATTTTTGCTGCCAGCTGGGCCACCGTCGCTGCAGCAGTTGCAAAATGGGCATGCAGGTGAGTCAGCTTTCTGTCGCGAATATGTTTCACCAGTTGAAGTGCCTGCCATGCATCGACTACGGACGCAAAACTGGCTGCAGATAGTGCCGTCCACAGTCCGGGAAAATCCGCTCCCAGTTCATGGCAGTCCTTCCAGAGTTCGGTCGATTTCACCGATGCCGATGGGAGGTAGTGGACCGGAGCGCGGACTTGGGAAATGGCATTTTGAAAATGGGTGTCAAGCGGTGAACGCAAGGAATATATTTCGATCTCCAGCCCGGCTGCTTCCTGCGCAAGTATTTCGTTGACGACGAACGTCTCCGAATATCGCGGGTAGCGCTTCATAACATAGCCGACTCGCGGCGATTGCAATAAATGTTCCATGACTGGTTTACGCCAAAACTGCGGCGACTCCGTTGGAGGTAAACTTGACGGTTGGAAAGCTTGCATGAATCGACTCGCAGATTCGCTGGAGACCATTCATGTCCAGGGAATTGGACGTGGCAGGGCGACTCGTCGATTTGTGCAACCACTGGACAATTGCATCGGACGTCAGAAACTCCGGAAGTATCATGTCGATGTGTCCCAATTCTGCCAGGCGGCTGGCTCGAATCGACTGTTCCTTTCGCGGTGTGACGCGGGGGACAATCAGCGCGGGTTTGTTCCACGAGAGGATCGCAGCCAGCGTGTTGTATCCGCCCATCGAGACGACGTGGCTGGCGTCCCTGGCCAGCAAGTCGCCTTCGATCGCAAATTCGATCACTTGCAATGAAGGGACGTTGGCGGAATTCAGCAGGATTTGCTCTTTCATCGCGGAAGGCATGTAGGGGCCCAACAGCAGTTTGGCCTTTCTGCCGGTCATTCGAATCGCTTCAATAAATCCCAGCGGCAAAGCCTCTCCGTCCTGCCCTCCCCCAACCGTACAGAGCACATACGAATCCGCATCGAACGTCGGTCGGGAGATGGAGTCGTTCAACCGTGACCGGGTATCGAGGTATCCCGTAAATTTTGCCAGTGCTGCGATGTCGTCGGGAAAAGCATACTGGTGGATCGCGTCGTAGACGTTCGGATCTCCGTAAATCCAGATTTCCTGAAAGTGATCGCGAATCGTTTCGAAGGTATGCGTGCAGCTCCAGTCCCGGGCAACTTTTTCGGGAGCGTCCAGAATGTCCCGTAATCCCAACACACAGCGACAACTGGAATGCCTGGTAATCCATTCCAGGGCCGGCAGCAATTCACCCCCGGCACCGGCGGGCAATTTGTCCACGATCAACAGATCGGGATGAAAACTCTTCATCGCAGTCAGAATCATGCGGTTGCGAAAATCAAGCACTTCTTCTGCGGGTATTCCCAGGCTGCGCGATGTATAGGTGCCGTCCAGTCGTTTTTGAAACGAGGGGAGTGTCAGGCAATCCAGTCCGGCTTGTTGGGCAAAGGTACAGGCTTCCTTGGCTCCGGCCACAGTCAGGATACTGGCGCCAGGAAAACGAACCTTGATGCTGCCGGCAATCAACAGGTTGCGCCGCATGTGCCCCATTCCCATCGTGTCGTGGGAGTAGAGCATGACCCGCAAATCCGATTCGGATTCGTCTGGTCCGGGCTCATGCCCCAGGAACTGTTCCCGGATTTCCCTGGCGAGCAGGCCAAATCGTCGGCGTGAATTTGTTGCCATGGGAATAGGGGTGTTCATGATTTGATTTGGGGTAACTGTTCAGTCTTGCAAACCAGATTTTTTTTCAATGCGGCGGATCGCAGATTCAGCAGATTTGCGGACATCTTCGTTGGGATCCCGGAGAAGTTTCTCGAGGTCCTTCAATGCCGGAGATGCCGTGGCACCAATCTTGCCGAGTGCTTTTGCGCTGTAATACCGCACCTGGTCGAAATCATCGGTCAGGGCTTTTGTGAGCTGACCCACGACCGGAACTGCCTCGTCGGCAAACTGTTCGATGGTTTTGGCGGCATAGTAGCGAATTTGCTGGTCGGAATCGGAAACCAGGGCTTCAGCGATTTGCTCCTGAACTTCGCTGGCCGGGCGTCCGATTTTTGAAAGTGCCTTGATCGACCTGTAGCGGACAACCGGCTCGGCATCGTTCAGGCTTTGGCCCAGTTCGTGAACTGCCGGAGCAGCATTGGCACCCAATTCTTCCAGGCCCTTCGCAGCACTTTTCCTGACATCAGGATCGCCGTCGTTGAGCTGCTGCTTCAGTTGAGCCAGGCCGGAACGGCCACAGCCCGACTGGAACAAAAAAATAATGCCCAGGATCAAGAAGGCAATCGGTTTCAAAACGTCCAAAATCCGAATCGCAAGTTTCGCTTTGCTCATGGTCTTGTTCCCTCCGGTTCAATCAAGTGTCACGGTTTGGCCGTCATCCCGATTGCCAAGCCAGCCAAACAGGTCGGCATCAACAGTAAAGGGGATTGAATGGGTGGAGCCATCACACATCGAGAAATTGAGCGTTGTCGGGTGCGCTGATCCAAACAATTTCTCACCATCGCCAGCAGGTGCCGTATAGTCCCGCGCTGGAGGCAGATCGGTGCGCCGAATCGTGTCTTCGTTCCAGCCTGCGGAATAACCTTCGTTGTCGTCGTCCTGCAACTGGCCAAGGAGCCAGAGGTTCATCCGTTTCTCACCGACCAGCAATGTGTTGGATGTGCCGTCGACAATGTCGCGAAATCGGAGCGGCTCAATCCGCATGATCGCGCCGGATTGATCGCGATTGCTGCCGGCATAGTCGCACAGGGCGCGGGGCACGGTCGGTACATTGAAAGGCGGGTAATAGCTGTCTGGCCCGACAACCGTTTGAGCACTGCGTCGGGACGGGCAGAAGAAAATCGGGTTGGGAGTACCGATCGCAGTCAAGGCATCCGACTCGAAAATCGCATTCGCCTCGACATAAGGCAGAATCTGGTAGCCCCATCCTGCATACTGGTCCCGGCCTGACGCTTTGTTGGGAGGCCGAAACCAGTCCCATCCGCCACTTGGAAAAGCCTGGTGGGAACCGTGCTGCATGTGAAACGCAAGAGCAATTTGCCGGATGTTGTTACTGCACTCCGTTCGGCGCGCCGCTTCCCGCACCATTTGCACTGCCGGAACCAGAAATCCCACCAAAATGCCAATGATCGCAATAACGACAAGGAGTTCGACCAACGTGAAACCAGCTTGCCGCCAAAGAACGGCTCCGGTGTTTTTGCAACGATTTGTCATGAGAGGACTCTTTCAAATGACTGTGCCTTGCCCAATCCGGCAATCTTGCCCGGGCCATCATCAGGAAGATGCTCGTATTCCCGTGAATGCCATTTCGGCCAATAGGCGTTAAGAATGAGAGCGGGATAGACTTGTGAATCCCGCCAGGCCATTGCAGGCAATTCTGAAAAACAGATTTTTTGGTTGCTCAGTGGAATTCTCCGCCGCCAATGCTGTCATGGGTTTGCGGTGCTGTTTTTGTTCGATTTTCCCAATCGAACCGTTCGTCTTTTATTTTCAAAAAAATCAATCGGTTCCGGGCGGGATTGGCCGCCGTGATCGGCTCTAAGTTGTGGAGAGCCGTTTTTGGCAGGGCAACAGCTATTCCAAACCACCACGCCCTGGCGAATTGATTCAAGCCGCAAGAGAACGAGGATTCCAATGAAAAAGAATACGCAGCGACCAGCCCGACGCAATTCCGGCCAAAAAGCCAACGAATCCGGTTACCAGAATCTGGAGAGCCGGCAACTGCTGGCGGGGATTTCATTTGATTCCGGAACGGGTGTTGTCACAGTTGATGGTTCTTCGGCTCCGGATACGGTGCTGGTATCTCCCAATGGCACGCAGATCTCCGTTGTGCTGGTCGGCCTTCAATCACAGTCATTCAACGCCTCCAGCGTCAACGAAGTCGTATTCACTGGTCGCGAGGGAAACGATTTCTTCCGCAACGACACTTCGAAAAAAGCCCGCGCCTACGGACAGTCAGGGGACGACACGTTGCTGGGCGGTTCAGCCAATGATGTTTTGCATGGCGGCCCCGGCGCCGACAGTCTGTTCGGAAACGGCGGAGATGATGCGCTCATTGGTGATGTGGGTGACGACCTGATGCGTGGCGGCATCGGTAATGACTGGCTGGATGCCGGTTCCGGCAACGACCGCATGTTTGGCGAAGACGGAGCTGACAGTCTGCTGGGAAGTGATGGCGACGACAATGGTGATGGCGGAAGCGGACCGGACCGGCTCTTTGGATACAACGGAAAGGATAATCTGCGGGGAGGATCAGGGGATGACGTTATCGCCGGGCAGAGCAACGATGACACGGTATACGGCGATGATGGAAATGACAAAATCTACGGTAACGACGGTGTCGATGTTTTGTGGGGCCTGAACGGGGATGATCTGGTGGCCGGCGGGTCAGGCAATGATTCCGTCTACGGAAGCAGTGGCTCGGACATGCTGTTTGGAGACGATGGAGTCGATCAGATGTTCGGTGACTCCGGTGATGACGGACTGTTTGGAGGATTGGGCAACGACAAATTGTACGGGCAGTCTGGAAAAGACCTCGTAATGGGTGGTTCCGGAGATGACAACTTGCAAGGCAATGATGACATCGATCAGGTTTACGGTGAGTCCGGCAATGACGACATGTACGGAGGCAGCAGCGACGATGTCATGCGTGGCGGCTCCGGTTCGGACCGGATGTCCGGCGACGACGGATCGGACGACATGGATGGTGAAAGTGATAGCGATGACCTCAATGGCGGGGCACTGGGCGACCGGATGCGGGGCGGATCAGGAAATGATGACTTTACCAGCGAGAGTTCGGATGACGTTTTGGATGACAGCGAAGACTACAGCCCGAACGGCGATTTCGAAATCCGCGGTGTGGTATCGAATCTTGATACGAATGCCAAAACGTTCACTTTGCTCGGATTCACCGTGAACTACGCTGGCGCGAGGGTCGAAGGTTCACTTGCCAACGGAGCATTCTTCAAGGCCGAAGGGAGCTTTGCCGCCAACGTTTTGACAGCTCATGAGGTCGAGCAAAAGAGCCCGGCCGACAGCAACGACAATTTTGAAGCACGCGGCGTCGTATCGGGCCTCGATTCGAACAACCAGACTTTTCAAATGCTCGGATTGACCGTGAACTACGCGGCGGCCCAGGTTCACGGAAGCCTGGCGGATGGAGTAACCGTGAAAGTGGAAGGCATTTTGTCCGGAACGACTGTTAACGCCCGTGAAGTCCAGAACGGCGCCGGACAGGACGACAATCAAGGGGACAGGAATATCGAACTTCGCGGTGCAATTACTGGACTCGATACCAATGCCATGACGTTTTCGATCCTTGGATTCAGCGTCAACTATTCCAGCGCTCAGGTGATTGGGTCGCTGGCGAACGGGTCTTTCGTCAAGGTCGATGGCAGTTTCAACGGAACCCTGGTGACTGCCCGTGAAATCGAACCCGAAGACGATGGCGACGACGAGAACATTGAATTGATTGGAGCAGTCGGCAATCTGAACACCTCGACAAAGACGTTTGACCTGTTTGGCATCCAGGTCAGCTATGCCAACGCCGAAATCGTCAATCCATTCGACAACGGAACCGTTGTGGAAGTCGAAGGCCTGTTCGCAAATTCCAAAATCACCGCCCACAAGATTCGGTAAGGCCGGGATCGACTGTTCGGACAGAATAGTGCCGAACCAGGCATGATCAGGAAAGCCACGACTGCGATTCGTCTCGGGAGTAAGTAAATACTCTGGAGATTGATTTGCGGTCGCGGTTTTCTGTTTTTCAAAGGATCTGACCCCTGCGGGGATGCGCAGTTAGAATGCATGCATGTTGTTTCCGGGGTGAGCCACCAAACCAGGTCGATGAAAGCAGGGGCGAGTTGTCAAATCGCAAATCTGTTTCAGAACTCTACAGGGAAGTTACGCACGCCGCGATTCTCGGTCTGGTCGCGAATCTGGTGCTGGGAGTTTCCAAGCTCATCGGTGGCATCATTGGGAATTCATTCGCCCTGATCGCTGATGCGGTCAATTCTCTCGGTGATGTCGTGACCACACTGGTTGTGTTGTTTGCATTCCGGGTGGCTCAACGCCCCGCTGACCCCGAACATCCTTACGGTCATACCAGGGCCGAAGGGATTGCGGCCTCCAATGTAGCGTTGCTGGTGATTATTTCGGCACTTTTGGTCGGGTGGGAGGCCATCCACAGGTTTTTCATTCAGCACAATATTCCTCCGGTCTGGACGTTGTGGATTGCCGCGGCGAATATGCTGATCAAGGAAGGCTTGTACCAGTACAAGGTCCGGGTCGGCAGGCGCACGGGATCAGCGGCCATCATTGCCAATGCCTGGGATCACCGCAGCGATGCGCTGTGCGCTTTGGCCGTGTTAATCGGACTGGGTGTCATCCGTTTTGGTGGCGTACGGTACATTTGGGCGGACGAAGCCGCTTCCCTGTTCGTTGTAAGTGTGATTGTCTGGTCTGGAATTCGACTGTTCCAATCCAGCGCCAGTGAATTGATGGATGTCCAGGCGGACCCGATTTTCGTCGGCCGGATCCGTGCGGCCGCACTGAAAGTTGCCGGAGTTGAAGATATCGAAACACTTTGGGTTCGAAAATCTGGCCTGGAGTTCTTTGCTGATATTCACATCGAGGTCGAGCAATCCCTGACCGTTGCGGAAGGCCATCGGATCGGACATCAGGTCAAGGACCGGTTGCTCCTGAACTTTCCAAACCTTCGCGATGTCCTCGTCCACCTCGAGCCGTTTCCACATCCACACGAATCGTCAGAAATTGAATAGCTTGCGGCTCGCCACTGATATGGTGTCGTTCACTGGTTTCCCTTCGAAACGTCTGCCCCAGCCCCATGGTTCAACAGACCGTCGGGCGAGCTGGGCTTCCAGCTGCCTGTTTTTGAGCAGGGACAACGACTTTTGGACGTTTGCCTTTCCATCGGCCCAAACCTAGACTGGCATGTCCACGACTATTTGCCTTGCCGAAAAATTGGGGCCGATTGCCATGTGCCAGTCGCCATTTCACACATCGACGGATCGAACTTGTTTCTCCGGTTCGGCAACGAAAACATGGCAAAGTCCGGGAAAGGCAATGTGCCATGACAAGCCGGGAATTGGATGAAGCTGTTGATTCGTTTGAAGGCGATTATTCACCTTCTTTTCGGCCAAAGTTGCTGGATTACCTACCCAAAGGCAATCCCGGCCAGCATCCGGACATTGTTACGGAATTGGTCCGGGTCGATATTGAACTCTCGCAAAGGCACGGGTTTTCGCGTTCCATCAGCGATTACAAACACCAGTTTCCTGAGGTCTTTGCCGACCCCCATAGTTTTGACCGGATTTGCTTTGAAGACTATCGAACACGGGTCTCCGCGGGTGAAAACTTGACGCCTTTCGATTATCAGAGGGATTTTGGGATCAAGACCTGGCATTGGCCGGTCTTGGGGACTTCTCCCAGCGAGCCATCTTTGCCAACACCGCTCAGTGAGGATTTGACTGCCTCAGGCGTTGAAGCAACCGACGCGGGCCTGTCTGCAAAGTTGTCCAGCGGAAAACTGGGTGGATCGTCGTCTGTTGAGTCGCTGCTGCATCAAAGGCTGAGGTTCATCGGACTCACATTTTCGATTTGCCTCTTGTATTTTGCCGTGCTCGTGATTTTGAACCCTGCCAAAAAAGCCGGACTTTTTCTGGAAAGTGACTGGCTGGTTTGGTTGAATGCCTCCGGGCTTGTTGTCTGCTTTGGAATCACAACGATTCTGTTTGTTGTTCGGAAAGTTGATTTGTCTTTGCTGAGAGCGGTTGAGTTGGTCCTGTTTGGTCTGGTACTGGTGGAGTTGGGCTGCGGTCTGGCGTCTGACCTGTTTGTTGACCTGGAGCTGGTGTCGCCGATCAGGGATGGGGACCATGCGCTGTTTCATTATTCGAGTTCCTGGAGCCTCCCTTTTTTCGCGCTGATCGTTGGCTACGGAACCCTGGTACCGAGCAGCTGGAAACGGTGCACCATGATCGTCAGCATAATCGCCGTTGTCCCGGTTCTGATTTCGCTGTCAGCAGTGCTGACGTTGCATGGAATTGGAGTGCCCTTTCTACGCTCATTCCTGTTGCAAATGGTTTTGTGGATGATTACCGCGTCGGCAATTGCGATTTATGGTGTACACCGTCTGGAACTTGTTCACCAGCAGATTCTCCGTTCCGGCAAACTCGGTCGATACCGGTTGATCCGGCAAATTGCCTCCGGAGGGATGGGCGAGGTTTATCTGGCAGAACATTACGTCCTGAAGAACCGCTGTGCGATCAAGCTGATGCATCCGAAATGGAGTCGGGATCAACAACTGTTTGCCCGGTTCGAGCGGGAGGTCCAGGTGCTTGCCGGGCTGACTCATCCCAACTCGGTTCAGATTTTTGATTTTGGTCATACCGATGACGGAGTTTTTTATTACGTCATGGAGTATTTGGATGGCAGTGATCTGGACAGAATCGTAAGGATGAACGGCCCATTACCGGTTCCCCAGGTGATTGACATCTTACTGCAGGTTTCCGAGGCACTGATGGCGCTCCACCGCAGTCGGCTGGTTCATCGGGACATAAAGCCCGGCAACATTTTTCTGTGCAATTCGGATGAGCAGCAGCGCGTGAAGTTGCTGGATTTTGGCCTGGTCAAACCAATTTTCTCGGGCGAACCCGTTATTCAACAACTGACTGTTGATGGAACCATCGTTGGAACACCTGCGTTTATGTCTCCGGAACAGGCGCGTGGTCTGGAACTGGATGCACGCTCGGACATTTACAGCCTGGGTGCCGTCGCTTACTACCTCCTGTCTGGCAAGCTTCCGTTTGAAGGGCTGTCGGTTGTGGAAACGCTTACGGCGCAGATTCAGGACGTGCCACTTTCCATTCAGTCGTTAAACCCGGCTGTAACTGACGACCTTGCCGAACTCATCAGTCATTGCATGGCCAAGGATCCGGCCTGTCGTTTCCCGGACATGTCGCACCTGATCCGGTTGCTCGAGTCGCTTCAGATTTCTCTCCCGGCTCGTGAAGACATTGCAATCGGTTCGGATCAACCTGGCCGCTGAATCCCAAACGGCCTCGATTGGCAGAAGAATGCAAGAATCGGGGAATGTTGGTCCGGCTCCTTTTGAGCCGGGCCATCATTTTTGGCGGTTGGGAGCGACCGGGGCCTTCAATTAGTTTTGCGAATTGGAGCGGACTTCACTACAGTTCGGTAGCAACGCCCGTGCCAAGTTCTGGCGGCAGGTGCAGTTACCATTGATCCAGCGGTATCGTCAATTAGACAATTCGAAGATCTTTCGTGAGGACGTGGCACTCCAGGTGCGTGTGCTGCCAATTGCACGAAGTCGCGGTGACAAGGAACTTGGTCGTTGCGGGTCCTCGACCGCATTGAACGGCTCTGCTGCCGCCACTGCTGGTCGCGCAGCACGGTGCGTGAACTTTTCGGCCGACAAACGGAGGCGGCCACGAAGAAAGGCTACCTCGTACCAGAATTTCGCCGATGATAAACGACTCGTCTTGCACCCATCGCCGGTATCCTTCTCCAGACGCACGAAAAAATGGGGAAAAATCACCGCGCGTTGGACATAGGGGCGTTGTCAGTCCGGGAAGCATTTCAAGTCTGGAAAGGTCTCAGGCTCCAACCAAATGGGAAATGTCGGATTCAAGTTGTTTTTGCCTGGTTGAAGTCATTTTTCCGAGGCGAACGTGATCCGATTTGCCTTTCCAAAAGGTGATTTTGCGGGATTTTCCGTGCATTTTCCAGGAATTTGGAACAAAATGTTATTTGTTTCACCGGATTTGAACACTTACCCTTGTGCCCCAATTGATTGGAGATGTGGTGACGAGAATTCCATTGGCACGGACTTCGGCTTTCAAAGTCGTTGGTTCGGGCGGCGATTTCGAACGCAAAAGCGATGCCGAATTGATTCGGAATTACGCGCGGTGTGGCTGCGCGGATTCGTTTCGGGAAATTGTCTTCCGGTACGGCTCGCTCGTGTTTTCAGTTTGCAGGCGCAATTTGGGAAATGACAGCGTGGCAGAAGATGCATTTCAGGAAACATTTATCGTGTTGGCAACACGCGTAGACAAAATTCGGTCTCCTGAGCATTTGTCTAGTTGGTTGTACGGAGTTGCGTTGCGAGTCGCCCGGGCCATCCATCGTCGTGGTCAACTTGCGACAGGACATATTGTGAATTTGCCAACTATGGATTTTTTACAGATACCGGAAGAATCTGGGGTTCATCTGATGCTTGGTGAATCAATTGAAGTCGTCCTGAACGAAGAATTGGACTTGTTACCCGATGAGCACCGTGCGCCGTTGGTGTTGTGTTACTTTATGGGCGAAACGCATTCTTCCGCAGCTCAAAAGCTGGATATTCCGGTTGGCTCGATGTCGCAACGATTGCGAGCGGCCAAGCGCGCGTTGCAGGTGGCACTGTGCCGGCGCGGAGTTGTCGCGCCGATTGTCGTCTTGGGCTGGCTGTTGAGCCAATTGAAAACGACGGCACCCCTATCAGCTCAACTGGTTGAAAAAACTCTTGCGACAGTTCAATCGACGGGCAGGACCCCGCACGCGGTAAGTCCGGAATTTGCAAACAAAATGGGTGGATTTTGGCAGGGAATACGGCCCGAATCTTTTTCCATGAAATTGCTGATTACATTTGTTTGTTTGGCGGTCTTTGCCGTGTTTGTACTTTTGGGAGTCGAGTTGACCAAGGACCATTCGTTGAAGGGGAGTTCAAATGCGCAAGAACCATTTTCGAGCGGACTGGTTTCCGGAATTCCCGAAGTTTCAGCTCTATCTTCGGCATCCAAAATATCTGAAGGCAATGAGGGCGGGGTGGCTGTATTAGCGAGCGTCAAATCCTGTCGTTCGCGCTCGAATTGAAAAAGGCTGACTGTGACTAGATCCACGCGAAATATGAAGAAGCCATTGTATAATCGTTCAAACTACCTGGATCGTCGAGCGTGGACATTGATGATGACGCTGGTCGAAGTCGCACTGGTTGCGTCGAATGCCTGCAGTCAGGGACCGATTTCCCCTCCGATCAACCAAGGCTCGATTCGGATCGAATTGGAAGTCTTGGCGCAGAATATGGTTGCAGCAACCCATTTAACTCATGCCAATGATGGTTCTGGACGCCTGTTCATCGTGGACCAGGCTGGCGAAGTAATTCTGGTTAACAATGGAGCACAACAGGCAACACCCTATTTGGATTTATCGGGTTTGCTGGTTCCGCTCGGCGGAATCATTCCACCCTTTGGAAATCCTTTCAGCGACTATGACGAACGGGGATTTCTTGGAATGGCCTTCCATCCAAATTTTGCAATTTCCGGTCAAAACGGATTCGGTAGATTTTACACCTATACCAGCGAGGCAAGTAATGGGGCCGCGGACTTTACCGTTCCATTGCCGGCCGGTGAGCAATTCAATCATCAATCTGTGATTCGGGAATGGACCGTCGATCCGACCTCAAATGTTGTAACAGGTGCCTCGTCCCGGGAAATCATGCGGATTGACCAACCACAATTCAACCACAATGGTGGAGCAGTGGAGTTTGGCGGTGACGGGAAGCTGTATGTGGCGTTGGGCGATGGCGGTGCTGCTCGGGACCAGGGATCGGGACACAACACCACAACAGGAAATGGTCAGGATCTTTCCAATGTTTTGGGCTCCATTCTTCGGATCGATCCCCTGGGTAGCAATAGTGCAAATGGCCAATACGGCGTGCCAGGCGACAATCCGTTTGTCGGCCAATCCGGAAAAGTTGGCGAGATTTTTGCATACGGGTTTCGCAATCCATATCGTATTGGATTCGATGAACCAACATTTGGATTGATTGTTGCTGACGTTGGCCAGAACAACATTGAAGAAGTCGATATTGTTGGATCGGGAGACAATTTGGGTTGGCGATACAAGGAAGGGTCCTTTTACTACGACCCTTCAACAAATACCGTCAGTAGTTCTCCAATTCCAGGCGTTACACCGAATGGGTTCACATCCGTGGATCCAGTACTTGAGTACGACCACGACGAAGGGATTTCCATTATTGGCGGATACGTTTACCGCGGCAGTCTGGTCCCCCAACTCCAGGGCAAGTACCAACGGCAGTTTTTTCACGCCGAATGGACGGCTGTTTTACGGAGACCTTCAGACTGGCCAAATCAGGGAGTTGATTATCGGCTTTGATAACCGGGCATTGGACATGTACGTAAAGGGATTTGGCTTGGACGCGGATGGAGAGATCTATTTGTTGGCAGGAACGAACCTTGGTCCATTCCGCGATTCGGCCGGGCAGGGCTACAGCTGGGCATTCCGCCTGGTCGCGGTACCGGAACCAGGTGTCGTTTGGTTTCTGATTTTGGCACTCACCCTTTGGTTCGGCGGAATTTATCGCGCCCGACCGGCAAAACTTCAACCTGGATTCTTAATCATGAATTGTCGAGTCGTTCTTGGAATCTGTATGACGATATTTTTTTGTGGCATCGCCTCACCGGTTCGGGCCGACGTAGTTTCGGTCGTTGCCAACAAAGACAATACGTTGTATGAAAGTCCGACAGGAGCATTGAGCAATGGGGCGGGAGATTATTTTTTCTCGGGGAGAGTCGGCTTGGGAGGAGGTGGACTGATTCGTCGGGGGTTGATCGGATTTGACATTTCGTCCGCAATACCGGCCAACGCGACGATCGAAACGGTTTCGCTCAAGCTGTTTATGTCGGCGACTGTCTCAGGTGCCCAAAACATTGGCCTTCATCGAACTCTGGCAGATTGGGGTGAAGGAGAATCCAACGCACCGCTGGAAGAGGGGCAGGGTGCAAGTTCTTTGCCTGGCGACGCAACATGGATACACACGCATTTTCCAGGAAGTTTCTGGACCAACATCGGAGGAGATTTCTCGGCGTCAGCAAGTGCAACATTGTCGGTCAACGCCATCGGAAGCTACGTCTGGAGTTCGACTGGCATGGTGAACGACGTACAGTCCTGGCTGGACAATCCCGGCACGAATTTTGGTTGGGTCATTCGGGGTGAGGAAGGCGGATTTGCGACGGCCAAACGATTTGATAGCCGGACCAATCTGATCCTGGTGAACAGGCCAGAGTTGATCATCCAGTTTTCAACGATTCCCGAACCGGGAGGGGGCGTCGTTGGACTGGCCGCCTTGTTCGCATTTGCGACGAAAACTTCGCGGCGGCCAAGGGTGACTTGAAAAACGAAAACAATCAGTACATTATTTGGGGGTGGTTTGGTCAATTGACTGGGCCATTCCTTTTTTTTGCGCATTCGGTGTTAACGCAAAGCAACCTTGCAAGTTTTTCGGGAAACCGCCTTTCCTTGGAATTTTCGTGCCGAATAAACGAATTGCCGAAATCAAAAAACGGTCTCCCTCCTGTTTTTCTGCATGGGAAATATCTGGTAACACCTGATTTCTCAAGCTGTTCAATCCGACGCTAGTTTTGCGGAGGGCAGTTGACACAATCGATGATGTTCTCTTTGTTCGACCACGGTCGGAAAAAGAATGAAGCCGGTTTCAGTCGAACCAATCGCACATCCTGTGAGGGTTACGCCATTTCCTGACCGAGCCGCTTTATGCTGGGCCAGGCATCAGTCGCCAACAAAATCAATTCCGCCAGAACGCTGCTGCAACATTCACCGCCCGATGATTGCCAGGTTCTTTTGCAACGACCCGTTTGATCCAATTGTTTACTTTCGTCAATTCTTGTAGCAAGCATGTCTGCGGGAACGACGAAGGTGGTTGCAAAAATACGAACAGCGAAACAACCGTCGAAAATTCACGTTTGAATCGGAAAAAGGAAAGCCCGGAACGGTAATTGCAGTGCGGCACAACGGATCCAGCCTCGCCACCAGTCGATTCAATTCTTTGGGAACGGCGAAAGTCGATTTTGACACGACGGACGGACATGCAGTTCCAGTGATAGCCAACGGCCAGGTGATCTCGGTTTGGGTCGGAAACACGATGGTCATGAGCGGCTTGTTGCGGTAACGGCCTCGATTGGCAGAAGGTTGCAAGAATCGGGAAATGTTGGCCCGGCTCGGTTCGAGCCGGGCCATTATTTTTGGCATCTGAGGATGAATCGAACCCTTGAATTCCGCGAAATCCTGTGAAAAACCACTTTTTCGTTTTCTGGCGGAAATGAATGTCGTGATTCCAAACCGCAATCGGCTCTCACAGATTGCGGGGCTATTGCCATTTCGTCAATTTTGAATTCGCCTGAAGGGGTCTACAGGTGCAAACAACTGCAATCATGAACGAATCGCCGGAAAAAGATATCAGGGAGTTTACCGACCAGACCCTGATGCGCCGCATCAAAACGGGGCAAATGGACGCTGCCACTTCGCTTTATTTGCGATATGCCAAGCGGTTGCAGAAATTGGCTGGATATCAGACTTCGAAGCAACTGGCGGCGCAAGTCAGTTCCGAAGAGATTGTCCAATCAGTTTTCCGCACCTTTTTCCGACGTGCCGCCAACGGGCAATACATGGTCGCCGAGTCGGACGACCTGTGGAAACTGTTTCTGGTCATAACGCTGAACAAAATCCGCAAGGCCTCGGAGTATCACCACGCTCAGAAGCGGGACATTTCAAAAACGACTTCGCTGCCCGAAGAGTTTTTCGATTCCCAGAGTGGATCTGATGGCAGTCCGGAAGTCGCCTGCTCGATTCTGAAAATGACCATTGAGGAAATTCTTGGCGGTCTTCCCGAAAAGCATCAGGAAATCATCCGGTTGCGAATCGACGGGCTGAGCTTGCCCGAGATCGCTGAAAAAACCGGCCGGGCCATGCGCACGGCCGAAAGGGTTCTCAAGAGTTTTCGAACGACTTTGCTGGAAATGATTGAGGACTAGTCTGATGCCAAAGATTCCGGCAGCAGTTGCTGCCTCCAGAAGCCTGGAAGAGATTGCCGAAGATTTTGAGTCGAACTGGAATGCTGCGGTAAACCTGACCGATTTTCTGCCTGCCGGAGAAGCGGACAAACAGAATGAAGTTGCCTGCGAACTGATTCGGCTGGACATGGAGTATCGCTGGAAGGCCGGTGAACGGCCGCAAGTCGAAGATTATCTTGCCAAAGTTTCCCGGTGCCAGTTTACCACTCAACAAATCGGTGAACTCGCGTTTGAAGAGTATCGCTTGCGTCACCGGTTTGACTTGCCCGTTCCTCCGGAGGAATTTTCAAAACGTCTGTCGATCGATGCGAGCCAATGGCCGAGGTGGGAAAGTGGTCAAGCCAACGGCCATTCCGATTCCAACCTTGTAATCGCCAAACTCCCGTCGGTGGGCGAGCACTTTCATGGTTACGAGTTGGTTGGAATTCTGGGTCAGGGTGTTTTCGGGCGTGTTTACCTTGCACGGCAAGCCGATTTGGCCAACCGTTTCGTGGCGGTGAAAGTTACGGAAATTTCCGACAACGAACCCCAGGCGTTGGCCCGATTGCAACATACCAATGTGGTTCCAATATTTTCGTTACAGCGGGAAGCCGGTTTGCAATCGATCTGCATGCCATTTCTGGGACTGGTCACGTTGCGTGATTTGTTTCGTGGCTGCAATGAACGCTCCAGCATAGCCCGAACCGGAAAAGAACTGATCAGCACAGTTGTTGGCCAAAAGGCAAGTACCGTCGCCGCGACGACAAGTTCTGTTTCCCGCGAATCGTCCGAGATCGAATCGGTCCTCGAGACGACCCGGCATTCCGGGATGAGGGCGATTGAAGGATTGAATTACGAACAAACACTGTTGTGGATGTTTTCACAAATCACGGACGGAGTCTCCTTTGCTCATTCGCGGGGAATCGTTCATGGCGACATGAAACCCGGAAACGTGCTGATCAGCGACGATGGCCAACCCCTGATTCTGGATTTTCATCTGGCCTCCGACGCAAAATTGCCGGTGGGTCAAGCGAATGTCGGCGGGACCTTGCCATACATGTCCCGCGAACATTTGCAGACTTTGTTGGATGATGGTCGCCCCGATGAATCCTGTGACATATTTTCGATTGGAGTCATGCTGCACGAGGCACTAACTGGCAAATTGCCCTTTCCGAATCGCGGAAGCGACACGGAATCCATCCGAAAGATGATCGCTGACCGATCCAAAAAACCGGTTGGTGTTCGGCAGTTGGAGTCAGGCATTTCTGTTGATCTGGAAAGCATCGTTAACAAGTGCCTGGAGCCTGACCTTGAACAACGATATTTGTCGTCGGAACAGGTTCGAGTCGATATTGTTCGCCATGCCGAAAACCGGCCGCTGCAGTTTGCTGCGAACCGCTCGCCAATGGAGCGGACCCAAAAGTGGATGCGTCGGCACCCCCGGTTGTCATCGGCGTCGGTGATGACGTTTTTGGGAATGGCGATCGCATTGGTTGCTGCATCATGGATTGGATCACGGATTGAGGCTGCTGCGCGCATCGTCGCGGTGGAGCAAAGCCGCAACTTTGTGGACGAGCTGAAGTCCGGGTTGACACCGCTGACGGTTCCGAAAATTGACCGGGCCCGCGCGGCCGTTGCCCAGGACCGAATTGAAAGGCTGCTCAAAAAACGGATGGAGAGCAACAAGTGGAATCCCGGAGATGAAAAAAACCTGCAACGATTGGTCAAAATTCCCGAGGAAATACGTAACCAGGAATTTCAGGCGATACTTTATGCAAGGTATTGGCTGGCCCAATCCCGTTTCGCAACTGCACTCAACACGTCCGATCCCGCGGCACGGTCCGAGCTGATTCAGGCGGCTCTGAACGCACTAGAGTTTGTAAATCTCGATCAAGCCACAACACCCCGTGCCTTTATTCAGCTGCAATCCGACATCTATCGGCAGACTGGCGACAAGGATCGCGCCGATCAATTTGCCAGGCAGTTGGCCGAACAGGAAGGAAACACGAAACCGGGCCTGGAGGATCGTTTGATGGAAGTTGCCGAATTGATACGGACCGGCGACGAAACTTCGGTTATCGGCAAACTGAATGATTTGGTCGCTGCAAATCCAGCGGATTACCGCATTTGGCTGATCAAGGGGAACAGTCACTTGCGGCTGGGCGAACTGGAAAAAGCTGAAGAATGTTATGGCATGTGCATCAATCTGGACGACCAGGCGGCGTGGGGATACTTTCAGCGCGGGTTTGTCTTTTTGGAACAACACAAATTTGCCGAGGCAAAAGCTGACTTTGACCGTCATATCAAACTTGAGCCTGACGATCCGACCGGATTTCTGAATCGGGCGTTGGCGAACTGGGAACTGCGGAATCCCGAGGCTGCGATAACGGATTTGACCACGGCGATTGCCAAGGGTTGCAGCGAGCCTCGCGTCTGGCAGCTTCGTTACAAACATCGAATGGCAATTGGCCAGGCCGAACTGGCCAAAGCGGACCTACAGCATTTCCTGAAACTCGAACCGACTGACTCGACCGGCTGGGTCGTGCGCGGCCTTGGCCAAGTGGCGGTGGACAAACCGGAACAGGCCTTGGCCGATTTCCAGTCCGCGCTGAAACTGAATCCGCATTCGTACGATGCGCTGCAAAACATCGCGACAGTTCAGGGTGAGTATCTGGACAACACTTCGGCCGCCATTGATGCCTTGAGTCAAATCATCGAACTGAAACCCGGCGATACAGTTGCCCTGGTGACACGCGGCGTGTTGTTTGGCCGAATGGGAGAGCGGGAAAAGGCTCATGCGGACGGAATTTCAGCTTTGAAAAAGCAAGCCGATGCAGATATTCTCTTTCGCGCAGCGGGAATTTTTGCTTTGACCTCCAACGAAGTAAAAGCCGACGCTGACCGGGCCATTGGCCTTTTGCGAAAGGCATCGTTTCTGGACCCT
>JAYVKA010000493.1:0-6129 GCA_043768885.1 Planctomycetota bacterium | reverse complement strand
ACCTGGTCCGACGCGTCAATCACTTTGTATTCGCCAGGAATGTTCAGGCCTTCGCCGACCGCCTCGATGCGGCCATCGCGAATCAGGATCACACCGTTGGCAATCTCCGGGCCGTTTTCCATCGTGATGATTTTGCCGCCACGAATCGCCAGTTGGCCGATCGCATCGGGGGCGGTCATGAGCCCAATAGCCAGAACGCCGCAACAGGCCGCAACAATTTTCAGTCGTCGATTGGTCATTGTTTCGTTTCCGTCTCAGTAGCAACGGATGAAAGTTCATTGAAAGGTTCCGTGGATTGGCCATCGACCATCGTCCACAATCTGCTCGTCGTAAATTCCAGCGGCGGTCCGTCGAGTGCCACAAAATCGGCGTCCATTCCTTCACGAATCGACCCAACCCGGTTGGATAGACCGAGCAGTTTGGCTGGTGTTGATGTGATCGCGTTGAGTGCGGTCTCTTCCGAAACTCCGAACCGGACGGCGAAACGGGCTTGTTCCAGCAATCGTCCGCCAGCGAGGCAAAAAACGATTCCTGCGTCCTGCAATTTGCCCGGAGTGTTCCAGTGCAAATTGCTTCGTTCGGTGCCGGTTTCGGATCCGGTCGTCATGCCAGCGTAGATCACCGGCATTTTTGTTTCCTTGAACACAGCAATCGATTTCCAGGCTTCTTCGCCTGACACGATCGTGCTCTTGAACCCCAGTTCGCTGTTCAGCCGGGCGACGGTTTCGATGTCGTAGCCGGTGCGGCTGATCGTATAGACCGGTTCGCCTCCCAGAATCTTTTTCAGTGCAACCGATTTTGCCGAGGTGTCTTCGCGACCTTCACCGGCTGCGTTGTGCAACTCACTGCGAATTATCCAGACGACACCCATGCGGTTGGTCGGCTGGCGAATGTAAATGCTGTCCGGGCGTGCACGCGAGTTGTTGCCATTGACCGGATCGGAACAGACCGACAAAACCGAACCCTGGTGTTCGGAGACAATTCGTTTTGATTGTTCACCGGCGACTTTGATCACACACGATCCGCCGGCAAAGACATTGTCCGAACCGGGCAGAACGTGGACCGTTGTGATTCCGGCTTCGGCAGCCCGGTCGAAATCGCGCGACGTCCAGTCGAGGGCATACAAAACATCCATTTCGGGGGTGACTTCCGAAGTCATTTCGGCTTCGCCGCCGGCAACTCCTGCATTGGTGTAGGCATCGACCAGCCCCGGCATCAGAACCGCTACTTTCCTGGTGGTCGCTCCGGCCGGAACCTTGACGTTTTTTCCCACCGAGACAATTTTTCCGTTGCGAACGACTACCATTCCGCTTTCGATTGCTGGTCCGTCCATCGTGTAAAGCGTTTCCGCCACGATTACCATCGTCGAATCGGCCGGTTTTTCCTGGGCCATCAAACCGGTGCCTGATGCCAACGCGAAACAGCAAGCGAGCAACGACTGCAACCCGGCCCGGAAACAAGTATCGTTTTTGATTTTCAGTGTTGTCATGCGATTATTTTCCGTTCGCTTTGTTCGGGACCCGCTGTCCATCGACGATCACGGCGAGGGGCCGCGATCGAAGATCGGTTGGTACTCCACTCCAAATCACCAGATCAGCCTGGTCGCCACTTTCCCGGAATTTGCCGCCGGTTAGCGAACTCATTGCCGTTTTCTGATCCAGCCCACCCGCAACCGCCATCGCCGCCGACCGCCGCATTTGCAGTCCGGAATTTCCGGTCCAAAGAATCGAAACACCGGCGTTTGCCGCAGCGATCAAATCGTCGGTTCGCCATTGCTGGTCCGAATCGTCCATCGGTCTGACGATCAAAGTAGTCCTGGTTGCCACGAGGCGTTCGATGAACTTGTCGACATTTTCGACGCCTACAATTGCCGCATTTAGTTTGTTGGCTTCAATCAAATCCAGTGCCGTGCGAACCTCGCCGTCGGTCGTCGCTTCGAAAATCGCCAATCGTTTTCCAGCCAGCAATCCCGATGTTCCCGCCGCGCGAGATTCGACCAGCAATTGCCGGGTGACTTCGGGCAAATAGACTCGCGTTGCCGCTGGCGTGTCAGAGAACAGTGCCAGAATCATGTTTCGCTGGCCTGAAAGCGAAGCCGGAAACCGTTCGCGGCTGCGGGCACTGGCGCTCAACACAAAATTGTCACCCAGGTCGGCCTGGGCAATCGACTGTTTGGCCATTAGTCGTATTGTTGCCGCGCGTCCGGCCAAAGTGTTTTGCGATGGTGGCACCAGCAACGCCATCAAGACTCCTGACTTCACCATTTCCGAAACAGCACGATCGGTTGGATCAAATCCGTCGGCCGCGCTCAAGTGCCGGGCATCCGACTCGATGGCTTTGAAATCCGCAGCAGAGATGCCGACATTTGTATGAGCCGCAAACAATCCCGGTGAAACAACTGCTTCACCCAAATCGATGTGCTGAACATTGTTGACGGATTTATTGCCATCAGTGTTGCCAACGATCTTTCCGTTTTCAATCGTGATCGTTCGCTGGGACACGGAACCATCAGCGGCGATGACGCGATTGCTGGTGATCGAATAATAATCCGGGAATTTTTCAGGGAGCGAGACAGACTTGGCATCAACGATCGATGAATTTTCGATTCTGCCTTTCGAGTCGTTTTCGAAGGCGATCTCGCCACCGACGATCGTCATTTGAACCGCGGTGCATCCGTTCAATGGATCACCGGCGAAAACCGCGATGTCAGCCCGTTTGCCAACCGCGATCGAGCCTGCCTGGTCGGAGACACCAAGGATCGTTGCAGCATCGATCGTGACTGCAGCCAGTGCGCGTTCCGCATCGCAGCCAGCCGCAACTGCCTGGGCCGCGTGCGAGCGAAGTCCGCGTGACGAACGTCCGCTGCCACCAAACGTTGCGATTGCAAACCGGCCGTCGTAGTTGGCTAATTCGCTCTGCCAGAATTTGCTCAAGTCATCGTTTTGTCCTGATCCGTTCATCCACGGACCCAGGACCATCGGTAAACGTTTTGCCTGCAAATCCGCGGCTCCGGCTCCAGTATTCACCAAGCCGTCCAGGATCAAACGCAGTCCAAACTCTTTCGCAAGTTCGAGAGCCCGGCGAGCGTCGTCGGGATTGTTTACAGTCATTTGAACGGGGATTTCACCGTTCAGGACTTTGACTAATCGGTCCTTGATCGGATCTTCTGTGGGTTTGGTCGGCGGTTTTTCTTCTTCCTTTTTTTCTGCCGCTTTTCCGTCAGCAGACTCGGCCGGTTTTTTCTCTGCCGTGGTTGCCGGAGGTGTTTCCTGGGTTTCTCCAGCCGGGCGTCGTCCGCCAAAACCGCGACGACCACCGGTTGGGCGTTCGCCGCCAGCGCCATCGGGAGGACCGCGCCGGGTTGGTGGTGCCGCATCGCCATCAGCCGCTTCGGGGCGACCTCGGCCTTCACGCGAAGTTTCACTTTCACCCGTTGCCGGTTTTGTCGCATCAGCCTTTTCGGCCTCGGCTTTTTTCTTCGCCTGGTAATCGTTCCAGGTTTTCCATTCGTCCTGGTATTTTTTTGCGTCGCTGAAAAGCTTCTTCAGTCTCTCGTATTGGGCCGCGCGGCCTTTGCCACTCGTGTCATTGCCGACACCCAGGGCAGCCTGCAGTCCGGCGTCGCGTTTCAAGACGGTCAAAGTTTCGGCCGAGTTGGACGGGGCGGTTGCCACAACGATTCCGACTCCCGCGCAAACATCGTTGTTGCCTGGTTGCAGATAAACCGAAGTCACTCCACCGCGAACCACGTCCCGCCAGTCTTCACCGAACGGATCAAGTCCGTCGTAGGCGTCCAATGAAGCCGACCCACCGGACTGGGAAGCAGACGCGGCATCGAGCCACAGCCGGCTGCGGGCATCGATTAGTCCTGGTGTGATCGTCATTCCTGTACAATCGATTCGTCTTGCACCGTCAGGAATTTCAACAGAGGCACCTACGGCGGCAATCTTTCCGCCGACAATCACGATCGTGCCGTTTTCGAATGCGGCGGAATTTTCCAGCGTTAGAATTCTGGCACCGGACAGAACCAGTGCCGGGCCAACTGGCTCCGTCGGTTCGTCGGCCGTCTGTTCAGGTTTTGCGACCTGCTGTTTTGCAGGAGCGACGTCCGCATCTTGCGGCAAAGCGATTGCGAATGCAGGCCCGGTCAGTAGAACCAGAACGAGGCTCGCGATCAATTTCTGGAGGAGCATGGGATGGAGTCGTTTTTTCGGGGTGAAACGTTCTTCAATTGCTGTCCTTACAGAATGGCAACGCCCCGGTACCTAGGCCGATTCGCCCGCCAGTCCATTCCCATCTCCCCAACGTGACACATCCCGGGTGTATCCTGATCGGGCGTTTGGCAAAAGTCAATCATCCGGAGTGGGGGAATTCGACAATCCTGGAGGAATCGAACCACGGATGAACACGGATAAATACGGATGATGGAAGTTCGAAATCCGTGTTTATCCGTGTGCATCGGTGGTTGTTGTTTTCAGGGAAGTTTGCCGCAAATTGACAATGGAATTTGGAGTACGATACTTGCTTGTTCGAACGATTTTTTTGAGAGGGGGCACGCTTGTGGCCAGACTGAAGCTGATGTTTTGGGTTGTGTTGTTGCTGATCGTTGGATTCGGCCAGTGCGTTTTGGCCCAGCAGTCTTTGCGCGATGCCCACAGCCGCAATGGCATGGTGGTTTCGGTGTCGCCTGATGCTTCGATGGCCGGTGCGCGAGTACTCGAACAAGGAGGCAACGCGGTGGATTCCGCGATCGCGACCGCGTTTGCATTGGCCGTGACCCATCCGGCTGCGGGAAACATTGGCGGCGGCGGATTCATGCTGGTTCATCCGGGTGATGGCAGCCCGCCTGTTTTTATCGACTATCGCGAAAAGGCACCGTTGGCTGCGTCGCGCGAAATGTTTGTTGAAAACGATGACACCAGCACGCATCCCTATGCCGGTGTGCCGGGAACTGTTCGCGGAATGAAACTGGCTCATGAGCTTTATGGTTCGCTCGAATGGAAAGCACTCGTCGAGCCGGCGGTAGCACTGGCCCGCGATGGATTTACAATGCATGAAGGACTGGCCAGTGAGTTGAACGGCCAGCTTCGAGGTTCAACCAACGCCGAGTTCAAACGGGTTTACGGCAAGTCCGTTGGAAGCGGTTGGAAAGGGGGCGACCGCATCGTGTTACCGGATTTGGCGGCAACGCTTCAGCGAATCGCCGATCAGGGGACCGAGGGATTTTACGCGGGCAAGACAGCTGAATTGATCACGACCGAGATGCAGCAAGGCGGCGGGCTTGTTTCCATCGAAGACTTGCGTCGCTACCGGGCCCGGGTTCGCCAGCCGATTCGTTTTCAGTTTCGCGACTTTGAGATCATCGGCTCTCCACCCCCCAGCAGCGGCGGGATTGCGCTGGCAGAAATGCTTGGGATCGTCGAGCAGTTTGATTTGCGCAGCAAGGGCCGCTGGTCCCCGGAAACGAATCACGTGATGATCGAAGCGATGCGGCGCGCGTTTGCCAACCGCGCGATGTATCTTGGCGATCCGGACTTTGCCGAAATTCCCGACCACCTCGCCACTCGCGATTTCGCCAGGTATCTTGCCAGCACGATTAACCTGGATCACGCGACGCCCAGTGAAACGCTCGGGCCCCCGATCACCGAACCCGACGAGAGCTCTGAAACGACCCACTTTTCCGTGATCGATCGAAACGGGATGGCAGTCTCGAACACATACACGCTGGAAGAAGGGTACGGATCGGGTATCGTCGTTCGCGGTGCGGGGTTTTTGCTCAATAATGAAATGGGTGATTTTAACCGGCGACCCGGTGTGACCAACAAACAGGGCGGAGTCGGCACGGTGGCCAACGAAGTCCGTCCGGAAAAACGAATGCTCAGTTCAATGACGCCGACGATCGTTTTGAAAGACGGAAAACCGTATCTGGTCACTGGCAGCCCCGGTGGGCGCACCATTATCAACACCGTCTTTTGCGTGACGCTCAACGTTCTCGAGTTTGGCATGTCCGCCCGCGAAGCAATCGATGCACCACGCACCGACCAGGAGTGGTTTCCCGACATCGTCCGCTTTATGGGCGCCGGCGATCCGCAGCACGCAACGATGGTTGAACAACTGCGCAAAATGGGG
>JAYVKA010000492.1:0-2764 GCA_043768885.1 Planctomycetota bacterium | reverse complement strand
GTTCATGGATTCAAAAGCCTTTTCTTTGCTGCCAACAGTTAACTTGTGCGAGAAGGAAATTTAGCGAATTGAGCGGCTTTTGACGAGTTGCCTGCCACCCGCACCGGTCCGGAATATTGACGCACAGACTGTACCCCGACGCGGTCCGGACCGGTAAATTGGTGCTTCGGTCCGCACTACAAGGCGACCTGAACACCACTGGCGACCCATCCAACCGATCCAACGGCAAACATCGATATGAGCGACCCGCAAACTGAATCGAATGCCCGCAAATGGCAAACCCTGTCCCGTGAGCAACGGCGGGTCGCTGGTGTGCTGGCAGAAAAGTCCAAGACGACTCCCGACGTCTACCCCATGACGGTCAACTCGCTGACCAATGGCGTGAATCAGAAATCCAACCGCAGCCCGCTGATGAACCTGACATCGGAACATGTCGAGTCGGTCCTCGACCAGTTGCGGGAGCTCGGTGTTGTCGTTGAGATTCACGGCGATGGCCGCGCGATCAAATACAAACATTTGCTGTACGACTGGTTGGGCGTGGACAAAGTCGAAATGGCGGTAATGGCCGAGTTGCTGTTGCGTGGCCAGCAGACTTTGGGAGAACTTCGCCAACGGGCCAGCCGCATGGAGCCGATTGACGATCTCGACCGGATGAAAGAACTGGTCGACGGCCTTGTTTCTCGCGAGTTGATGATCGAACTGACGGCTGCCGGTCGCGGCCAGGTCGTGACTCACAACCTGTACGGTTTTGACGAGCTGAAAAAAATCCGCGCGACAGTTCAAGCCGGGGCTTCGGACGATGGCGAATCTGACCCGGCGACAAACTCCCGATCTTCGGTTCCGGCGCGTTCCTGTGATCTGGAGAACCGGGTTGCCGAACTGGAACGCCTGGTCGGAGAATTGACGGACCGGTTGGATCGACTTGAAAATTGATCTTGAGAAATTGAATTATTCGAAGGCAAACTTTCTTTGACAGGAAGTGATGGTCATGCGCGACGACGAACTTTTTCAACTTCTGGTCAAAACACCGCTGGCCGAGCGTGACGAGTTTCTGAATCGCGAATGTGGCAACGACCAGAAACTGCGAAATCGGTTGATGCAACGACTGAGCGAGCATGATCGTCGAACCGCGATCGGGAATACCGATCAAACGATCGATGCGAGTCCTGGCAGGCCAGACAATCGCGTCAGGACTCATGTGACTCCCGGGTCCGGTTCAACCGAAGTAACGCAGGAGGTTGGCTCGGTCGATCCGCACAGTTACGGAACCGACCCGGGAAAAAAATCGGCAACGGCCGAACCTGGTCAGTGGATCGACAAGCGTTTTCAATTGGTCAACGTGATTGGCGAAGGAGGCATGGGGTCGGTCTGGGTCGCCGAGCAAATCCAGCCGGTGCGCCGGCGCGTGGCGATCAAGCTGATTCGCGCGGGCCGCGAATCGCATTCCATCGCAAAACGATTCGAGGCCGAACGTCAGGCTTTGGCCGTGATGGACCATCCAGGCATCGCACGGATTTTTGACGGCGGCACAACGGAATTCGGCCAACCGTACTTTGTCATGGAACTCGTCGATGGAGTTCCGCTGACCGAATTTTGCGATCGCGAGCAAATGCCGATCCTCGCGCGATTGGAACTGTTCATTCAGATTTGCAACGCGGTGCAGCATGCGCACCGAAAAGGGATCATTCATCGCGACTTGAAACCCGGCAACATTCTCGTGACACGCGTGGATGGTCGCCCCGTACCCAAAATTATCGATTTCGGTTTGGCCCGTGCGACTGCGGGCAACTTGCTGGACGAATCGTACGGCGATGCCGGGGCGATCGTCGGGACTCCGGCTTACATGAGCCCGGAACAGGTTTCGCCGGACTCGTTGGACGTCGATACTCGCGCCGATGTTTATGCACTCGGAGTAATTTTGTACGAGTTGCTGGTCGGAGCCCCGCCGCTGGATGCGCGACAGTTTCAAAAGGCCGCAGTGCTGGAAATGTTGCGAATGGTGCGCGAAGTCGATCCGCCGCGCCCTAGTACGAAACTGAGCAGCGCTGAAAATCTGCCAAACATCGCAGCCAGTCGAGCGATTGATCCAACCGAACTAATGCGCTGGGTCCGGGGAGACATCGACTGGATCGTGATGAAGGCCCTCGAAAAGGACCGCGACAGGCGCTACGACAGCGCCAACGAATTCGCCGCCGACATCCAGCGGTTCCTGACTCATCAGCCCGTGATCGCCCGACCGCCCAGTCGCAGCTACCGCGTCAAAAAATTTCTGCGACGGCATCGGGGGCCGGTGATTGCGGCAAGTCTGTTGCTGCTGGCCCTGTTGGCGGGATTTGCCGGAACGACATGGGGAATGCTGGAAGCCCGCAAACAGCAGGGGCTTGCCGTCATCGCGGCAGATCGCGAATCGGAACGGGCCGAAGGCGAACGGCAGGCGAAACTGCATGCCGAAAAATCGGCCGATGCTGAGCGGGCCGCAAACGAGTTAACGAAAAAGCGGCTGACCCAGATCGAGCGGGGCAGCGAGATTATCACTTCGATTTTCGATGATCTCGATATTCGTAAAGTCCGCGAGAGCGATGAGCCGCTGGAAGCTGTCCTCGCAAATCGGCTGGTGACGGCTGGCGAACAACTGGACGAAGACCGAATCGGGGATCCGTTGGTCGTCGCTTCGCTGCAACACAAACTTGCCAACTCGCTGCTCAGCCTCGGTTTTCCGGCCGACGCCATTCCGCTTTTCCAAAAGGCCCACGAAACCCGAACA
>JAYVKA010000491.1:0-3795 GCA_043768885.1 Planctomycetota bacterium | reverse complement strand
GTTGCCCAAATCCCGCACTTTTTTCCTGCTTGACCCCGTTGTCCGGATTTTTGTATTAGTGGTCCAAAATCTGACCACGATCCGACAAGAGAATGAGTTATGGAGTTCGCCTGCACGCCCCTTTTCAGAACCCGTTCGTTGGCAATAGTCCTCGCAATGCTGGCTGGGGCTGTAGCACTGAACGGTTGCCGAAACCATCAGTACGCCCATGTCCTGAAAGACAACCAGCGGGACATGGTTGGCAGTCACGATGCAGGAGCGGAAACATTCAACGCATTGGTCGATGAATCGGTCGCCAAACTTCTGGCTCGTCAATCCGTCGAAGGTTTCGATCCGGCGACCGGTCAGCCGTACTCGCGGAGAATCTGTTTTGCCGGAATCGAAAACCGATCGAGCGAAGACATCGGCGATTTCAAAGACCAGTTGTTCGAACAAATCGACTCGGCTGTTTCATCCAGCGGCGCATTTCAAACCGTCAGTCCGCGGTACGTCGAGCAGGGGCTGCGGCAATTGCGGCTGGTCCCCGAAGACCTGATGATCCCGTCTCACCGCGACAGTTTCCTTGACGTCATGCAGCAGAATCAGCAACCGATGGAGTACTTGTTGTTTGCACGGCTGACTTCCGGCACGACAGAAAACAACGCCAGTTACCAACGGGACTATTTGTTGACACTGGAACTGGTCAACGTCAACGACGGCAGCCACGACAAAGAATCCGCCCGCATCCGCAAAGGCTACCACCAGACACGACTGGGCAAGTGGTCCAAATACAACACGTTGAAATAAGCGAAACACATTCTTGATTCCAACCAGGCTCGGGCAATTTATTGACGGGATCAAAAGCTGAAATGGGTTTTTCCCAAGCCAGTATCGCGATTCTTTCCTGCGTGTGCCTTGTCTGCGTCGCTGGTTGTCAGACGCACCGTCAGCTGGTCCAGCAAGCCCATCAACAATACTGGAACGGCGACCTCGATGCGGCCGTTGATAACCTCAGTCAGGCGCGGGAGCGGCCCCGGCGGGATGAAGAAGTCCTGATGCTGGATCAGGCGATGGTTCACTTTTCGCGAGGCGAACTTGCCCAAAGCAGCGAGTTGCTCAAAACCGTTCGTGACCGTTTCGAGGAAGGGACCGGATTTGACGGCGCGCACAAGGCCGCTTCTTATCTGACCGACGACAACGCCAGGCTATACGAAGCCGAAGATCACGAACGAATCATGATTGGCGTGTTGCTTGCGCTGTTCGATCTGGTCCAGGACGGAAGGGACGCGACTGCCTATGCATATCAACTGGGAGAAACGACCGAAGACCTCCTCAGTCATCGAAGTCCTCCCGAACCGGAAAGGAAAAAACCCGACGGGACGCCGTCCGAAACGGAAGTTCTCAGCAAGGAATTGCCACCGCTCGACATCGTCCGTGAAGAGTTGGCAATTGCTCCGTTGTTGAGGGGAATCGTTCGAGGTTCGTTCCGGATGAACCAGGATGACCGGCTGCGTTATCTCCAACAAGCGGTTGAGTGGCGACCCGGCAGCCGATTCATCATGCGGGAATTTCTGGCCGCATCCGGGCGAAGGGAATTGCCGCCAGGATTCGGCAGCGTCTACGTGATCGCCCTGGTTGGCCGTGGCCCAATCAAACAGGAAGCGATCGAACCGGTCAGCTCCCAGGCGCTCCTGGTTGCCGACCAAATTCTGTCCGCAATGGGCAAATACTCGATACCACCAACACTTGCGCCCGTAAAGATTGCAGTCGTAACCGCCCAGGATTCCGGCATTGCCAACCTGAGCGTTCTGGCCAACGGCCAACCCGCCGGTACAACAGAAACCGTCGCCGACATCAATCGTCTGGCAGTCTCGCGCCAACAGGAACTGATGTCCGAGATTGTTGCCCGGGCCGTCGTCCGCCGCATTGTCAAAAAGTCGATTGTGGTCGGGCAGAAATCCAGAGACCACGTCGATAACGATCTCGTCTCGCTGGGCTACAACGCAGTCGGCGTTCTATGGGAAGCGACCGAGCGTGCGGACCTTCGGTCGTGGTCCTTGCTGCCGGGCCAAATCCAAATTCTGCGAATCGAACTCCCGGCGGGAAGCCACCGACTGGGCTTCTCCGCCAACACCACCGCCGGCTCAACAGGCCGCCAACCTTTCGCCTGCAACATCGAAGTCCGCGATGGTCAGTCGGCGTTTGTTCTCAGCTCACTGTCTGAGCTCACCAGCCCGGGGCGGGCGATTTCCAATGTGAACTAACCCGTTGGTCACTGGAGGTAATTTCAAAAACGGCTCAGAGATTGTGGCTTTGGCTTCCAGCCGAAGCATGTCTTGCATCACCCGGGCGACGCAGTTCGAAAGTCGGCCTTGGCGATTTTCCATTGATCACACGTCGGCGTCATCCATTCTTCCGGTTCGACATGCAGACCTTCGGCGACGCGGTTGATGTAGTTGAAGTAACCGATGACTTGCGTGGCGTGCTGGATTTGTTCATCGGACCAGCCGACGCCACGCAGTTGTTCGATCTCGTCGGCACTCATTTGGCCTGGGAAAAGCGTCAGCTTTACGGCGAAGTCACACATGGCCCGATCGGCCATCGACAATTCGGCCAGGCGATAATCGTAAACCAGTTGGTTGGCGCTTGATTCGTTCCCCGACTCCAGACCGAAGTCGCGTGCGTGAGAAAGTGTTCAGTAATAGCAGTCGTTGACGTTGCTGACGACAGTGGCCAGCATTTCACGTTGAGCCTTTTCCAGTGCGCCGGGCGATTTCATCAGCGCGGCATAGAACTGCATCGACGCCGTCGCGATTTTCGCATCGAGGCTCATCAACCGAATGATGTTCGCCACCGAGCCAACGCGAAGCGTAGCCGAATCGTAAAGCTGTTTCAGCTGGCCCGTTGCATCAGCCGGTTCGATTTGTCGGATAAACGGCATCTCGTTTGAACTTTCCAGTGGATTTCCGTTCTCAAAAACTTCAACATCTTCGCATCTGTTGGCGATGGAAGCCAGCAGTTTGCCCGGTTTCATTGGTTACAGTATTGTGATCGTCACTGATTGCAACCGCAGGTAATTCAAACAGGAATTTTGAACTGCATGTCATCTTCAATCCGGCATCGGGGCCGGGGACATCTCGTGATCCAAGTTATCTGGACAGTTCCGGAAATGGACCACTCAGTGACTTGCGAAATGCAGGTGGCATCACGCATGGATATGTGTTTACCAGTTACGGGACGCGGCCGATCGCCGAAGTCAAATCGGACATCGACGCTTACCTGACCGGTCACTACGCCGGCTTCGTCGATGGCGTGTTCTTTGATGAAATGTCCAATGATCTGGCCAACACCGGATATTACCGCGAACTTGCGGATTACGTGAAGAGTCAACAGGTTGGAGCGAGGACGATCGGAAATCCAGGGACGACTTTTGTAATCAACCCATCGAATCAATCCACCTGGTCGTCCTCAGATTTTGCGGCCAGCCTCGATACGATCGCCACTTTAGAGAATACTGCCGGCGAGTACCTCAACAATTACACGCCACCTGTTTATCTGGACGACAAAACCGCTGACGGATTTGCACACATTGTTCACACGCTTGCGAACTGGGACGCAAGTTTTTTGCAGACGGCGGCGGCCCGGAAAGCCGGCTTCGTTTACATCTCGGATGACGTGATGAGCAATCCCTACGACCAGTTGCCGACGTATTGGAACCAGTTCACCAGCGATCTTTCGGCGTTCAACGCAGTTCCAGAGCCAACAGCGGCTGGACTCGTTTTCATTTCCAGCCTGGGAATCATTGCGGCACCGCGT
>JAYVKA010000490.1:0-3317 GCA_043768885.1 Planctomycetota bacterium | reverse complement strand
GCACCAGGACAATACCTGATGAATGCCGACAGATTGTCTTCAATAACAGCACGTTCCGACAAGGAAATGTTTTTCATGTCAAAAACGTGATCCGGATTCACGCGCCCTTCGACCTGAACGCCAAGTCCTGCAATTGAACGGAAATGGTGCATCAAGATTTTCGATTTTCGCCCGAATTTCTTCGACAATTCCCCTGGATCCATCAGGTTGAAGAGGAGCCAGCCAGGCAAATTTATTCCGAAAAGCCAGGCGAATTTGACGATGGAGCCAAAGGATACCCCCGTACGATATGTTGGCCCGGTATCGATGATTGCGACAACGCCGACTTCAACTCCGCGTGCCACCAATTGTCTGGCCACTTCATAGGCCAACATGCCACCGAATGAGTATCCCGCCAAATGAACTGGATTGCGCAAATCGGACCCAGAGAGCAATTCAACACATCGGCCGGCAAGTCGTTCAATTGACACGTGTCGGAATTTTTCCGACTCTGATTCCAATTGCACGGAGTAAACGGGGTGACTTCCCCTGAGCAAGTTGATCAATTCGCGGAACGCTATGGCATCGCCGTTGATATTCGGCAACAAGACAACCGGGGATTCGTTTCCACCCGCGCACAGTGTTATCAACCTGGAGACTTTGAGCCCAGTTTGCGTTTTGCATAGGAGGTGGGCCTGACTGGCAATTGTATTATTCTCGAAAAACAGGGCGATTGGGATTTTTCGCCCGAAAGACCTCTCAATCTCCACCGCAAGGGCAGTCGCCAACAGGCTGTGACCTCCGATGTGAAAGAAATTGTCATCCAGTGCGACACGATTGATCTTTAACAGTTTTTTCCAAATCCGGGAAAGTTCCCCTTCCAAATCCAAAACAATATCACCAGGTTCCCTGGAACGCCCGGAGTGATTTTGGACCTCCCGGTTCACAACTCTCCCGCGACGTTCAACATGCAACAGTCTGTCAATCGTCTGGTTTGGATCGGAGGCAATTCCGTTTAATACCTCCCCGAAATCTGCGGCCATTCGCGTGATGGATTCGTAGTCGAAAAGATCGGTGTTGTATTCCCACGCCAGTTCCAAACCATCGGTAGTAGGCACCGCTGTCAGAGTCAAATCAAATTTTGATGATCCAGAATCCACCGGAATGCGATTGACCTCCATTCCAGGCAACTTCAAATGTGCGGCCGAAGTATTGTGAAACACCAATGCAAACTGAAAGATGGGCGACCAGGCTGGATTGCGGTCGATTTTCAACTCCTCAACCAATTTGCTCATCGGGACGTTTTGATTTTCAAACAAATCGAGAGTCACCTTCTTTACCTGCTTCAGCAGATGCAGAAAGGTCGGAGTATTTGCCAAATTGATTCTGAGTGGCAAGGTATTTGCAAAAAAACCAATCAGTCCGGTTACTGCGACATGGTTTCGATTGGCAACCGCTGTTCCCACAACCATGTCATCCTGACCGGACCAATGGTGCAAAAGCACCTGATAGGTCGCCATCAACGTCATGAACAGGGTCGCCCCTTCCTGGGCCCCCAATTCTTCGATTTGTTTCTGCTGCGACCTGGCTATCAATGTGAATTTCGTTCGCCCAACGAATGATTGTCGCGCTGGTCGGGAACGAGCCATTGGCAAATTCAAAACCGGTGGTGCCCCGGCAAGTTGCTTTTTCCAATAAGCCAGTTCCCGTCCAAATTTGTCGCTTGCAAGCCATCGTTGCTGCCATTGAACGTATTCACTGTACTGATTCGGCAAATCCGGCAGTTGAATACTGGAACACTTTTCGCCAGACAATTCGTAAAAACTGCTCAACTCCCGGAACAAAATGCCTTCCGACCACCCGTCAAAGATGATGTGATGTACGGAAACAAGCAGATGATGCAAGTCACCAGACCATTTCCATAACTGAGCACGCAATAGCGGCAGGCCACCGAGATCAAATGGTTTTTGGCCAGCCAAAGTCACCTGGCGTTCCCATTCGGCTTGGCGATTGACTTCGCTCAAACCTCTCAGATCTTCTACTTCCAGCCGAAACGAATTGTCAGCAAGTACTTGCTGCTCGGGCCCCTGACTTCCATTGCGAAAGACTGTTCGCAACGATTCATGTCGTTCGCAAACTCTTTGAAAACAGTTCGATAGGCGGCCCGCATCGACGGGCCCTTTGATCCTGTATCCCAAAAGAATGGTATAGGCCCGACTGTCCGGTTCGTAGCGATCCAGAAACCAAAGTCCTTGCTGAACGGACGAAAGTTGAGTGGTGCCGCTCCGGAGGCCTTTGCGGACCGGGCTAGCTGTTTCTTCAGGAACATTGTCGTCCATCGCCGAAACAAGCCCTGCAATGGTGCGATGTTCAAACAGACTGGATGGTTTCAGGACTCTCGAGACACGCTTTTGAACCAGGATGTTGATTTCCATGGCCTTGAGACTGTCACCACCAACGCCTACAAAATCGTCGTGAATTCCTACGCGATCCAATCCCAGTACCGTTTGCCAAATTTCTGCGATGGCAATCTCCAGGTCCGTTGCCGGTGCGACAAAATCCTGCGTTTCCCGAATCGCGTTCTGGACTCCGTTCGACAACGAGTTGCGGTCGATTTTTCCATTTGCGGTCAACGGGAAATGATCGAGCACTACAAACTTTGCGGGAATCATGAATCCGGGAAGTCGCTGCAAAAGCCAGGTACGCAATTCGTCCAATGGAACTCCAGCCCGGTTGAATCCAGTGACATAGGCGACCAGGCTTTTCTCGCCGATGTCCTGTGTTGGTTGAACAACCACTTCATTGATCGAGGAATGTTCTTTCAATACCAGTTCAATTTCGCCGGGTTCGACACGAAATCCGCGAACTTTCACCTGACGGTCCAGCCTGCCGAGGAAATCCAGCGTTCCATCAGGATTCCAGCGGACTTTGTCCCCCGAGTGGTAAAGTCGAATGGGAACGTCGTCCACAACACGGGTAACGAATTTCGTTGAGGTCAGTTTTGGATCGTTTAAATAGTCCCGTGCCAGTCCATCACCACCAATCATGAGCTCCCCAATGGCTCCAGGTGGCAACAGGGCACCAAATGAGTCCATTACATAGACCTCGGTATTGGCGATCGGTCGACCGATGGAAACGGTGACTCCCACGTCCTCCGGAGATGCCATGGGGAAACAACAGGTAAAGGTCGTGTTTTCCGTGGGACCATACCCGTTGATTAGCTTGCCACCGCGCGCACGTTCGAGAAATTTCCTGGCATGAGTGGGTGATACGACGTCGCCTCCCACCAAAAGCTGGCGGACACCCAACAAATCATCGAGTTGATAGTCGACCATTTG
>JAYVKA010000489.1:0-8090 GCA_043768885.1 Planctomycetota bacterium | reverse complement strand
ACCTGTCCTGGCTCCGCTGCGGCTGGAAGCCACAGCCACGTTCTGCTCGACTCAATAAATCGACAACGAAGTGGTACGAGCCTCGCCTTACTCTTCGATTTCCTGGATACGAATATGGCGGAACCGGATGTTGTTCGGCTGGCCATGGTCCTGAAAACCGATGTAGCCTTCCAGCGGGCGGTCTTTCATGGCTCCTTCATCCAACTGCGTGTCGATGATCCGTTCACCGTTCAGTTCAACTTGCAAATGACTGCCGATACACGTGACCACCATCCGGTTCCACTCGCCTGGTTTCCGCGACATGTTCTTCGTTGGTGCAGCGTCCGTGCTGACGATACCGCCATGGTCATGCGAGCCGAGGGGCCCCTCCTTTTCCGAACAGTCCAGAATCTGAGCCTCGATTCCCTGCTTCACCGGATCGCTCTTGTCGCCAACCCGAACGTAAACACCGCTGTTCCCGCCGGGCGAATAGGCATACTCGACGTCCAGCACAAAATCCCTGTATTTTTTCTCCGACCAAAGGTAGGCACCATATCGCTCCCAACCCTTTTCACCATCGCGCGGCTCGATCAACAGTGATCCATCGTCTTGCGGAATCCAGTTGCCGGTCGTTTCCCAACCCGACAAATCTTTTCCGTTATAAAGCGATCTAAACTCTGACAAATCACGAAGTTTGAGATTCCGCCAACGGACTTCGAATGGCCCCTGCCCCCCTCCGATACTGTGAACCTGCAAACCGATGAAGCCCTTGGGGTGCGATAGAAATCGCTCTTCGTGCGTCAAATCCGTGATCCGGTTTCCATTGATCCATGTTTCTATTTTGTTCCCGAACGCGACGACGTGATACGAGTTCCACTCACCGTCATTGAACAGCTTGTGGGATTTCCGGTCTTCATCGGGAACCATCCACCCACCAGCCGCTTCGCCATAAACATATCCCGCCATCCCGTCGAGCGAGATTTCGACTTGTGGCCCATTCACCCGCCCTTCCGGCGTATCTCCTTCACACTTGGAACGAATCTGTACACCGGAATTTAATGCCGAATCGACCTTGACATCGAATGTCAGCTCAAAATCTCCGTACAGTTTGTCCGTGCAAAGAAACGAGTTGGGACTCCCTTCAGCAGTTTTGCCGACAATCGAGTCTCCTTCGATCCGGTATGTGGCCGTCCCATTCCTCTGTGTCCAACCCTCAAGGTCCTTGCCATTGAACAAATCAACAAACCCGGAATCACCTTGACCAAAGGCAGAACTAGTCCAGGCAACAGCGGTCATTAACACGGAGACCCAAATTCGATTCATTAATGTGTCTTTCAAAAGTGTGTCGGGCAAAAACGTTGCTTGGCGAAGCGAATTGATGCAGTGGATCTTGCTAAGGATCCCGGCGTAGCAGGAAGTCTGGCAACTTCCACTACTTTCTCTTTGGTGTTTCTTTTTCCGTTAGCCGCATCACTTCGACCTTCCGGATATCGACGGTGCTCTTCGGGTCATGCTGCTGAAAAGCGAAATGTCCTTCGCCAAATGTTTTGTCAAAATCCAGATACTCGTACAATTCGATGCCATCGACAGTAATTTTGATTCGGGTCATTTCCCGACCACGCCAGATATCGTCGCGAACTTCAATTTCATAAACGAACCACGTATCGGGTTCCACCAGCCGCTGGTAAACGTGACACATCCCGTAGATCGACCCGGTACGAATTGGATCGGAATGCGTGCTGTCGATTTGAGCTTCGTAACCGTCGGTAAATCCTGGCCTCGGAGTCGTGCGGAAATACAACCCCGAATTCCCGCCGTCATTGATTTTGATTTCACAACGATACCGGAAATTCTTGTACGGCCCAGACGTATTCACCAGCATCGAAGCGTCGCCCGACCCATTGATTGCCCCGTCCTTCACCTCCCAAACACTCTTCTCCCCACCAACCTTCTCCCACCCCTCCAGCGACTCACCATTAAACAGTGAAACCCATTCGGCTTCCTTGGCATCGTTCCCCTGCGCGATGGCAAAACTCGAAAGACAAACCGCAATAGCGGAAACAATGCAGAACGTTAACTGTCGTGGAATTTTCATGGGTAATTTCCGTTGCCTGGAACCGTGTTGTAATGGAAAGCAATCATAGCGGGTTCGAATTGTTGGCTCCGAAGTATCCTACCAGTTTCGAAACCGATTTGGTTCTCAGTTTTCCGCCGACTTGCACGGCGGATTGTTCGGATTGCAGCCAAATGAAGAAAGCCGGAACAACCTACCCACCGCCCCTTGCGGCTAGCAGCCTGTTGAAAATCGGGTGTTTGGTGGTTTGAATTTTTGGCTGACGTCAGGCGGCAAGGGAAAACGAAAAATCGGAAAGTGGTTTTTTGTCGAGTCCTGACGTCGCGCCGAGGCGTCTCAGCGCGATGTAACGAGCTGGTATGGTAATCTTGGCAGGAAAAAGCCTTTCGGCAAGCACCGACAGATGCCTCGGCTTGCCCGCGCCCATCAGCTTGCGCAAAAACCAGCACGCGTTTGTTTTCTTCGACAGTAAACCGCTCGGCGACTTTCAGTGCCAAGTCTGGTGCGAGCAGGCGTTCAACGATCGGATCGGAGGCCTGATTGACGAACATCACTGAGCGGGCAAAGACCCCTTCGTTTTCGAAAGTGCTGCGGAAGAAATGGAAATCGTCAAAAATCAAACCCATCCCGCAAAACACGATGATGTCGGCATTGGCCTGGATTCCAATTTGGGCCAGCAGTTTGTTGTAGGGTTCACCAGCGATGGAGAAGATTGGGATCTTTTGGCACTCGACCCGGCAATCAAAGACGTCGATCATCGGGACTTTGGTCTCGATGAATTTTTTGGGCACGATGCGCAGGGTCGGGTTGACCGAAGGCCCACCCGCATCGACTCGCCGGTCGTCCCCCAGCCACGGGCCGCCATCAACAGGCTGGCCGACTCCATCAAAAACGCGTCCCAATATATTGGGTGAGAATTTAACCTGGGTTGAACGCCCGAGAAAATGGACGCGGGCGTCGGTCGAGAGGCCTTTGCCCCCCGTAAAAACCTGCAACGAGACTTGATCCCGCTGGATTTCGACAATCTGGGCCAGCGATCGGGCGCCGTCCCAGTTGTCGACAACCGCCAAATCGCCCAAACCCACATTGCCCGCCCGGATCGTCAGAATATCGCCAACGATCGAGATGACTTTCGTGTATCAAGGTAATCTTTTGAACATGCGGCCAAACTACCTGTTTCAGCCGTTTTCGTAAATCGAATAGCGGCCTTTTGAAAAATTGTTCATCGCCCACTCTAAGGTAGCGGAGCAGCGCAAGCTGCGCGGTTTTCTGCATGTTCCGCGCTGTCACCGGATGGCATCCGCCAATCCGCTACGTTTTTCAACTCTCTAATCTGGATCGGATAAGGCCCTCTACCGGATGGCTTAAGCCATCCCGCTACGTTTTTCAACAGACTGAATAGCCCGCGCGAAAAGGTTCATCCTGACGCATCCATACTGGGCAATGGGATTGTGTTGCAAGGCGTTGTTGGATTTCGATCAATCCAGCGGTCATAATGATCCTCGCCGACGAGTCCAGGATATTTATGACTCCATTTTTTGACTGGGACCCAATGGGAAATACACTGCATCCAATCGAAGCCAGCGAGTTGCATGCCCGGCGTGAGCGGGTCTTTTTGTTGATTGCCGGGTTGTTTTTGGGCACGTTGGCCATGCTCAATATTTTGGGGACCAGTCGCTTCATCGTGTTGGCCAGTTATGGACCGAATGGCGAGGGAACCTGGATTTGGAATTTCGGGCAGTGGGCATCAGCGGGCGGATACAGTTTTGCTTTGGCCGTCGGCGTACTCCCCTACCCCCTCACATTTCTCTGCACCGATATCATCAGCGAGTTTTACGGACGTCGTCGGGCGAACTGGGTTGTGTTCGTAGGGCTGATTCTGAACATTTGGGTGATGTTCATCCTGTGGCTCGGTGGAGTTTTGCCGCAGCAGCCGAAATTTGATCCGCAAACCGGTTTGCCATACGTCCATGCACTGGACCCGGCGAGTTTGCCAGACGCTTCGGTGACAACGATGGAGCGGGTCAAAGAACTCGACAACAATGGGTATTTTTTCTATCGCATTCGCGGCTTGGCGTTTGCAGCGGTCGTAGGTTCGATGCTGGCCTATCTTGCCGCGCAACTGTGTGACGTCTGGCTCTACCATTACTGGAAAAACCTGACGCGGGGCAAACATTTGTGGTTGCGAAACAACGGATCGACGCTGGTATCGCAAATGGTCGATACGATCGCGGTGATTCTGATCACGCACTATTTGGCGAACGGCCTGCCATCCAGGCCGGAGGGCCAGTCGGAATTCACATGGCTGATGACCTTTATCCTGACCGGGTACGCCGTCAAAGCCGTCGCCGCTCTGCTCGACACGATCCCGTTTTACTGGACCGTGTCATTTCTCAAGGGATATTTGCAGTTTGACCCGCAAGCCGAGCATCTTGCTGAAGATCCCATTGCTTGACGGACAGCCTGGAATGCTGGAAAATTGGCCAAGCGAGTCGCCCATACTTCTTGCCATTTGCGTGGAGTTCCCAATGTTTCGATTCCGACCGTTTTCTGTTTCGTGCATGCTGTTTGTGATCTTTTTCGCATTTGCATTTGCAGATTCGGCGTTGGCACAGAAGCGCAAATTCAAAGAAGGGCAGGATTGTTTGTTCCTTCAATTTGGGCAATGGAAGCCGGCAATTGTAACGGCAACCGAAAAAGATCAGGTCGAGTATCAATACGAATTTTCAGGCCGGACATACACCAAAGTGGCAAATCGTGACGAACTCCGTTTCCCCTGGGAGCTTCGGGCCATTACCAAAGTGCGAACGTGGAAAGACGAAAGTGGAAAATTCTCAATCCAGGCAGCAGCGGTAGGTTTGGACACAGAAAAGGGCGAGGTGGTATTGCACAGAATTGACAACGACGAAGAAATAACTTTATCGATTGCAAGTCTAGCGGAGCCAGACCGGAAACTGCTGTCAGACATACAAGTGATGATCCCCGACGGAAATAACCCGCAATCTGACGAAATCGCAATGGCTGGTTCGGCAGCATTATCTGAACCTGATCAATATCGTACCTGGAGCAGTTCGGATGGAAAATTCAAGGTGGAAGCGATCATTTTGGATGTCACCGACGGAACTGTGAAATTAAAGAAGCGGGATGGTTCCGAGATTTCCGTACCGGTCGAACGCCTGGGGCCAACCGACCAGAAGGTGATTGAGGAGCATATCGCGTTTGTTCCTCCTCCAATTCCCGAAGTCGTCGAATTTGTTTCAGGACCCCGGCTGGAACTTTCACCCAGGCAGGCCCGTGCCGTGCTTGAAAAAAGACAACATGATGTTCGCAAGTCATTGGCCGAATTGAATATTCCGGAAAAAGGTGTACGCGAGAGGACAAAAGACGAACTGAAGAGATTGGAAAGCTGGGGGATTGATGAATCGGTACTGGAACTGGATTTGGGCAATCCGTTCGATGTGCCCGATACGTTGACGGCGGTTGCCAATTCAGTGGAACCGGCTGCGTTGAATATTGCTGCTGGCGGAGTGCCGTTCCGGAAAATCCATTTGGAAGAAACGATTGCCGGAGTTTTTCCGGTCGGCGGGGAGACAGGAGATGTTGTAGTAGGTTTGCACACTCCTGTTTTTGGAATACCCAGCCGAGTCATCAGGATTTCAATGGCGGACCAAAAATTTCGATGCGCGCATTCGTTGCCGCATGGAGAACATTTGTTGGATGTCGAACCAGCCACGGGACGGTTGGTGACTGTCAGTTTGCCAACTTCCAAACCATTAACTCCCGACGAAGCGGTGGTTGCCGAAGCCGAGGACAAAAAGCGGCGGGCGGAAGCCAGAGCGGAACGTCTGAAGCTCGAAAAAGAGCTATACGGGATTTCCCCAAAAAATCTGTCGGCCGAAGAATCATCGGCAAGAGACAAGGTGTTGAGATCGGAAATCTCCCGGTTGAATGATGTCGAATACACTGCCAGCGGAAAACCGGCCAATCACGCTTTCGATCATTTTCTGACAGTTTGGGAATCCGACCCATCAAAGACAAAGACACATGTTTTGCCCGTGTGCCGATGGAATGCGAAATGCACGTACATTTCAGGAAATCGAGAGTCCATAGATGGCAAGTATGCCAAATTTCTGTCACCGACGCGATTGATTTACCGCTATGGGGGCGGAGAGCACATTGTTTGGGATATCGGGGAACGCAAGGAAGTTGGCAAGTTTACTCAAGGCTTTCAGGACAGCTTTCATGCCCAGTGGCCCCCCGCCGTACGCAATGACAATCGAGTGATTGCCTATTTGGAAGATGACGCATTGACTTGCATCGACGCGTTTTCATTCCAGGAGTTTTGCCGATTGCCAATTGGCTCATGGGCCCATTCAGGACAAGTCCAATGGAGTCCTGATGGAACAAAGCTGGCCAGTTACCAGAGGGGCGACACGATGGATTTGGCTGTTAACGTCCTTTCTTCGACTCCCAACGTCGAATCGAAACGGTTTGATTTGGCCATCGGAGGAATTGGGGGGCGTGTTTATCGGCCGAAAACTCTGGACTGGGTCGATAACAGGCTAATCCTCCTCGATCGGTCGTTCCTGTTTGATACTGAATCAGGGCTGGTCGTATGGGAATATATGTCCGACGTCGGATCGACCATGGAAAAATTCGATTCGAAAATTGAGCAGGGGAAATGGTTCTTTTTCGAAGAGAGCGATGATCGAACCATTCTGGTATTGGGTGTGGTCGATTTGCCGGGACCAGGTGTTCGGGACACGTTTGCCAGTGTGGAAAAGACCCTGGAATTCAAGGGCCATCGCGTTTTCGTTGTGGAATCGGGCACGACGGTGCGAGTGGATGTTGGTTGTGGTCAATATGATGTCGAGGTCCGGGAAGCACTTGAGAAAAAAGTTGCAGAAATGGGGTGGATCGTGGATCCGGAATCGAACAATTACGCCGTGCGGGCGACGATAGCACAATCAGTTCCGGTCAGCGTAACCTACGAATTCGAGGGGAAGTTGCCAGTCGGGCAACCGAGAACCCAGACATTTTCCTATGCGCCATGGCAATACGTCTTGCAGATCAGAAACGCACGGACGGTGTATTGGGAGAAGGCGGGAGGTACGGGAGCTGCAGCGAAGATCCGCCTTTTGCCTGGTGAATCAGCACAGAAACATGTTCAAGAGAGCCAACAGCCAAGCCCATCCATGTTGTTGAGTTCCAGTCTCCCGGCGAGAGTCGTGCAGCCAGAATTCCAACGAGGATTCGGAAGATTTCATATCGGAGCAAAAGGGTTACGGTAGCGGACTTTCGATTCAGAAATCGTTGTTCTTTTTGAATCCTTTCAGGCTACAAGGATTTGATGGGAATACGGAGGTTTCTGCGATTGCTACTGTTGATTGAATTCGCGCTCGATCGTTTTGATTTCCTCGGGATCGATTTCGAAAGGCGGAGCAACGGAACTGGAACTGCCAACCTCCAGTGGAGGGCCGGGGTTGGCGGGAACAGATTCGCCAGAAGGCAGTTTTGAAGAATCTGGTTCTTTGGGCGGAACGATTGCAGGTCCGGATTCTGCAGAATTGGAAAGCGAGTCGCTTGAGGCCGGATCGTTCTTTTTGTCTGGCGTAGTTGGAGGAGAAGATTCCGGATCCAAAATGCTGTCGCCGATGTCTTCCATCTTGCCGGGTGGCAGTTCACCGGTGTTATCGGGTTGGATAGGCGGATTGGAATCGGAGCCGGATGAGTCGATGGGGTCGGTGCCGAGGGTTTTGTTTTGGGTCACTTGGCCGTCTTCGTTCCACCAGCGCCATGATCCGGTCGGTGTGTCGTCGAGATAGGTTCCTTCGGTGGCTTTCATGCCCGACTCGTGCCACCAAATCCAGGTGCCGGTTTTTTTCCCCTTGTCGAATTCGCCGACCAGTTGCCGCTGGCCGTTGGCATGCCACCAGGTGAATTTGCCGTGACGCTCGCCAGCAGCGAATTGGCCTTCCATTTGGGGTTGCCCGTTTTCGTACCAGAGTGCCACCGGGCCGTGCTGGGTTTTCTCGCC
>JAYVKA010000488.1:0-2074 GCA_043768885.1 Planctomycetota bacterium | reverse complement strand
CGTCTATTACACCACACGGCAGGCGTTCGGTCGGCAGTTTGATTACCGGGCATTTTGGGCTGCAGTAACGGCCAATCGTGAAGTCGTCGCCGCGTATGCCTATGCCATTCGCCGTGACGATGGCAAGCAACAATCTTTTCAACAGATCCTGCGCGCCATCGGTTTCGAAGTAAAACTCAAACCTTACATTCAGCGGAGCGACGGCAGTTCCAAAGGTGATTGGGACGTTGGCATCACACTCGACATGCTGGAACTCGCCGAGCAAGTGGATGTTATCGTATTGGCGTCAGGCGATGGCGATTTCGATTTGGCACTGGACAGAATTCGTGACAGATTTTCAGTACCAACCGAAGTCTACGGTGTCGAGCAACTGACTGCCGGGTCGTTGATCAAATCAGCCCAAACGTTTGTCGCAATCGAAGATCGATTGTTATTGCCATGACCGGGAGTCAGCCGTGCCGCAGTTGACCCTTTGTGCTGGGTTCTGTTGAACTTGGCAAAATGCGGGTTCTTGATTCGCCTGGAGATAGTGAAATGGAAATTGAATTTTCGGGGCAAACCGTCTTGGTAACAGGGGCTTCGCGGGGAATTGGAGCACAGATTGCCGGCGATCTGGCCAAAAACGGAGCTTCGTTGATCGTGACGGCGACGGACTCGAGCAGCAAAGACTCATTGATGAAACGGTATGGCGCATCGACCCGATTCTTCGCGGTTGATTTTCGCGAATCGCAATCGACTGGGCGGTTTCTGGATTCCCTGAAGCAATTGGAGCGGATTGATGTCTGTGTCAATAATGCGGCGACGTCACGGCATGCAACGATCGAGGGAACGACGGAAGAGGACTGGGACGTGACCAGCGAAGTCAACCTGAAGGCCCCGTTTCTGGTTTCCAAAGCAGTTGCCGAAGTCATGAAACGGAACAACTATGGCAGAATCGTGAATATCTCATCGATCTGGGGACATGTCACCATGAAGGGCAGGTCGGCATACACCGCGGCCAAATTCGGGCTTCGCGGATTGACGCTGAGTTCGGCAGTCGATTTGGCTTCCTACGGGATTCTCGTGAACGCCGTGTCGCCAGGATTTACCTTGACGGACATGGTCAGGAAGAACTATTCGGCGGAACAGCTGAAATCGGTGGTCGATCGGGTTCCATTGGGACGAGCTGCCGAGCCTGAAGATATTTCGCGTGCAGTATTGTTTCTTGCGAGCCGGTTGAACACGTTCACGACAGGACAGTGCCTGGTAGTGGATGGAGGCTATTCCATTGTTTAGAAAAAGCGGTTCTGTCGGAGTTATCGATTTTGCCCGACACCGGTTCGCAATCGCGAGACAATCGGTAAACTGGTGGCTACAAAATCGTGGCCCCGACGTCCCATCCCGAACCGAACGAACCAGACACATGAGTGATTCGCTATTGAAAACGCCTTTGCATGCCTGGCACGTGGAGCAGGGGGGCAGGATGGTTGAGTTTGGCGGATGGTCGATGCCGGTTCAGTATTCGTCGATCATCGCCGAGCACCAGGCGACCCGAAACGCGGTTGGAATCTTCGACGTCTCGCACATGGGCCGGTTCTGGTTCGAGGGTGCGGAAGTGGACAAGGTAGTCGATGGACTGTTGACCCGGCGCGTCGCCGGTCTGGAGTCCGGCAAAATCCGGTACTCGCTGATGTGTCGTGACGACGGGTGTATTTTGGATGACGTACTGTTCTACAATCTGGACGGGTTCCGGCCGGGGCGTCCTTTCATGATGGTTGTGAACGCGAGTAACCGGCAAAAGATTTTTGACTGGATCACAAAGCAGACTTCGGGCAAGGGGATCAAGGTTGAGGACCGCACGCTTGATACGGCGATGATTGCGGTTCAGGGCCCTTTGGCCTGTAGGGCTGTTGCCAGTCTGGCCGATGCCGACCCGGCAGAGTTGTCTTACTACACGGGTCGAAGCGGCACGGTTTGCGGAAAGCCTGCGGTGATTTCACGAACGGGTTATACCGGCGAGGACGGTTGCGAATTGATTTTGGACAAGGAGTTCGCCGCGGAAGTGGCCAACGGGATTCTTGCCAAGGTGAAAGGT
>JAYVKA010000487.1:0-2159 GCA_043768885.1 Planctomycetota bacterium | reverse complement strand
CATCGCAACGAAGGCCGTGTCACGACCGTCACACTCGGCCCGGTGGAAGCCATTTTGCCACGCAGCGAACAAATTCCAGGCGAAACCCATCAACCCGGTGAACGCATTCGCGCCCTGGTTACAGAAGTCAAAGCGCAAGGCAGTCGCGTGAAAGTCGTCGTCAGCCGCACTCGGCCGCTGTTTGTACAGCGGTTATTCGAAAGTGAAATTCCCGAAATCGCTGACGGCGTGATCACTGTCAACGCGATTTCCCGTGAACCCGGCTATCGTTCCAAAGTCGCTGTCAGCAGTTCCGACTCCACAGGTGATTGCGTCGGAGCTTGCGTTGGTGTGCGCGGAAACCGAATCAAAATGGTGATCGACGAATTGGCTGGCGAGCGAATTGACATCGTCCGTTGGGAACAGGATCCGATGATTCTTATCCCCAACGCTTTGCAGCCTGCCGAAGTGGACGAAGTGATTTTGTGCCAAATGATGGGACGGGCAATTGTCCTGGTGCGAGATGACCAACTGTCGCTGGCGATTGGCAAGCGGGGACAAAATGTCCGATTAGCCAGCAAGCTTTGCAATTGGGACATCGAAATCATGACCCAACCAGAGCTGGAAAAACAAATTGATCGGGCGGTTCAGGGCTTTTGCAAAATCGAAGGCTTGAGCGAAGATTTGGCAAATCATCTGGTCGGAGAAGGCTATTTGTCTTACGATGATCTGTCGGTCATTGAGCCAGAGGACCTCATGCAAATGGGGGGTTTGACCGAAGCTCAAGTCGATGCGATCGTCCTTCAATCGGAAGCTTTGGCCGAAGAAGCCGAACAGCGCGCTTCCGAAGAAAAACACCAACGCAAAATCGACGCGGACGAAAAGAAACGTGCGGATGCATCCGCCAAAGCCGCTGCTGATGCGGCGGAGGCCAGTGACGCTGCCGACCGAGCGGCGGACAACGATGCAACTGACAACGATTCAAACGAAATTGAAAAAACCTGAATCCCTTGACCGGTGATTGGATAAAATTGCCAACCGTCAGAGGTTTCAACTTATGTGTCTGCCTCAGACGCTGGCTGCGGATTCATCCCACTGTGCCAGGCGCCTGAAATCAGAGGGCGATCTATGTAACAACTTTAAGAAATTCGTTCGATCCGGGGTCTCGCTTTTTCAGCAACACCGCTCGAATCAAAACAGGAAGGCCACTCAACGTGCCGATACGCATCTACGCGTTTGCAAAAGAACTTGGGCTTGATAACAAGCAATTGCTGGATATTTGCGAGAGTGTAAATATCACGGGGAAGGGGTCTGCGCTGGCCAGCCTGGACGACGATGAAATCGCAAAAGTACAGGAGCATATCAAAGGCCAACGCGCGGTGGCCACCCCGTCTGTCGCAGCACCATCCGAGCGGGCTCCGATGCGACCCCCGGGTTCCCGAGCGACCACGCGGAAAATTGGAGAAATTGGGACTCCACCTTCCAAGTTATCGCCCGGCCGATCGGAACCGGATGCGCCAACCGAACGTGCTGATTTTCCATCCGTCGAAGAAACGCCAAATAGAACTGCCGCCGGCCTGCTTTCCAAAATCCGACAACACAAATCGGATCCTCCATCGGTTGAGCCCGCCATTCCGCAAATTGATCTCGATGCCACAACTACCACACCGTCGCGTCCTGTAACATCTCGACCCGATCGCCTGGCTCCACTTTCGCCTCGTCGTCCCGGCAGCGTTAACCGATCCACTGCTGCGGTTCGCGATCTTGATCAGCGGTCGAAACGCCCCGCTGATGATGATTCCGGTCAAAAAAATACGCTTCGACGCAAGACCGGACTGAATATCAAATTTTCGGCGATGCCCGATGTAAAACAGCCAGTCCAAAAATCAACCGAATTGGTCGAAAAGGTTCAAAAACCGGACATCGCCCTACCGCATGACGCGATTGCCAAAGCTCGAACAGGCGCCTCACCGCTGGATGCGTTCACCAAATCATCGAAAACCAAAGTCAAGAAAATAGGCAAAGGCAAAGACGGCGAATTGGAAAGTGATAAAATTGAATCGCCGCCCAGTGTGCGACGAGTCAGCAATCGTCGCGATCTACCGACCGAAACCGAAGGCGAGATGGGCGCGCGCCCAACCCGCAGTTCCGCCGCACGCCGTCCAGCCGCCACGACGGCG
>JAYVKA010000486.1:0-2001 GCA_043768885.1 Planctomycetota bacterium | reverse complement strand
AGTGATGAATCACCCGGAAATTTCAGCCGATACTCATCCGCCAACTCGTCGAACAAGGCACGACGGATTTTTGCTGAAGCACGGATTGCCATCATGTTGGTCAGTTTTTCATTTCGAAGCTCTTCCGGCATTTGCCGATAGGCTTCAACGGCCATTTCCGGATCATCCTGACAAAGTCGGGCAAATTCAGCCATGATCGTGGCATAGTTGCCCTTGGCGTTCTTTCTACCAGCCATTGCCTTGATCAACATGCTCCTCAAAGAGGTCACGATTGAATCGCTGTTCACATAATTGAATACATCGACAATTCGTGGCTTGGCCGTTTCGTTCCGGTAGAAAATCAAATCGCAATAAATCATTCCCTTTTTTTCTGAATTGAGACGTATCGTGACAGGGGGTTCACCATCCACGAGATGGGCTCTCAACACGTGTGCACCGCCAGGAACTTTCGCAAACTCCGACCAGGTTCCGATCAGGCCTTTCGATACTCCCCGATCAAATCCCGGGCCAAGTCCACGAATGTATTCGTCCGTCGCATTCGTTTCCGAGATAACGCGACGCATCAACTCGCTTTTGTCCAGCAAGGACTCGGCCGAATCGATTTCTCCGGACCGCAACAATTCCAAAAACTCGTTGGCAACCCCTGTAACTTCGTCCTTTGTCAGGCGGATGTTCGGATCCTGTTTCGTTTCTCTCGCTCTGTTGTCGTCCTGTGCCCTGGTGGGCAGAGACGAAATCGATATCAAGGCGAATGTCAGGACGAATCGAAAAGCAAAACTGAACCAGGCCATAAACGGATACTCTGGAAGACAATATGGCGGGACGCGATCCCAATCAAGGGATTGAATTACGTTCTTTGATCTTGGTGAAAACCAGCCTGGATCATTCGAATGTCAAATCTCATACGGCGTCAAAAAATGCGTTTTGAAACGACTTTTGTACTTCCTGTTCAGCAATTGACTCCGGTGCGTCGTCGATCGCAATCATTTGTCGCCAGACGTTGATCGGTTTTCGGGATTACACCCGCAGCAATTCGCCGTCGCGGCTACGCCGCTGATTGTTCATGGGATATACTCGCGACTTGTGGCTTTGGGTGCGACTTCACGCACCAAGCTGGTACTTATCGCAAAATCTCGCGTCGTCAGAATAAGCCTGTCTTCAAACGCACCCTTCAGGAATTCCGAAATCATGGATGTCATCGTTTTGCAGTCGGGCAGCAATGGGAATTGTTTCTTTGTCGCCAGTGGCGGAACGCAATTGGTGATCGACGCTGGGATCAGCGGGCGGCAGGCGGAAACGCGGCTGGGCAATCATGGTTATGAAATCCGCGAGAGCGCTGCGCTGCTGATTACGCACGACCATCGCGACCATGCCCAGAACCTGGGCATCTACCATCGCAAATTCAACCTGCCGGTTTACATTACCGAGCGAACTCTGTTGCAAGTCCGTCGCTGGAGCAATCTGGGTCGATTGGGTGAAGGGATTCGGCACTTCTCGGCTGGTGACTCATGGCAGATCGGTTGCATGACAGTCAGCTCGATCCCGACTCCGCACGATGGCGTCGATGGGGTCGCTTATGTGATCGATGATGGCGAGCGACGGGTTGGAATCTTGACAGATCTCGGTTGCGAGTTTGATGGCTTGCGGGATGTGCTTCGCTCATTGGATGCCGTTGTCATCGAAAGTAACTACGACGAGCAGATGCTCGAGCATGGGCCGTACGATGAAGGTCTGAAGAAACGAATTCGTGGACCGGGGGGGCATTTGTCGAATCGTGAAGCGGCCGAGTTGCTGCGCGATTCCAGCGACCGAATGAAATGGGCTTGTCTTTGCCATTTGTCGGAAGAAAACAACCGGCCCGACATCGCAATGGAGACTTCGCGACAGATGGTCCGCGAAGAAGTCGCCCTTTACATCGCCCACCGCGACCGCTCGACGGATGTCATGCGACTTTGATTCGTTTGTGAATTTGGGAAAGTGGAAAGACAAAATGATGATTAC
>JAYVKA010000485.1:0-7165 GCA_043768885.1 Planctomycetota bacterium | reverse complement strand
GAGTTGTTGGCTGGTCTGGCAAAGGAGGACATTGAAATCGACTGGTCCGGCTTTGACAGCCAGCTCAAACCGCTCGATCACGCTGATGGCATCGCGCAACTTCCTGCCGACCCGACGGGCTCGGAATCGGAGCTGGCCCAGGCACTCTATTCGACGGTTCGGAATTCGCGCGATAAACGTGTGATTGCCATCATCCCGATGTCTGATGGCGTTCCAAATTCGGAAGAGTCTCCGGTCGATATCAATGACGCAATCTCTGTGACCGTTGATCGCGAGATTCCAATATTCCCGATCCCGTTTGGAATGACGGCCGGAGTCGGCGATACGGCCGATGTTGCGATCACGAACTTGCCAGACCATCACACGGTCGCCGTGAAAAACCGGTTGGCGGTTCGCGCAACCGTTGCCAGTCGCGGATACGCGAATCAGCAGCTGACGGTTCAGCTGGCCATTTCGCGGGCCGGAGAGTCGGAGAAAATTGTCGATACGCGGTTCGTCACGCCGATCGAAGCCTCCGAACAGCAAGCGGTGGATTTGTACGTCGTACCCGAAGAGCCGGGGCAGTACCGAATGACTGTCCGAGTTTTGCCGATGTCCGGCGAGATTGCACTTCGAAACAACGAGTTGACTTCGTTTCTGTCGGTCGAGGATGGCGGCCTGCGAGTCCTGATGCTGGTCGGCAATTTGAACGCCGAGCAGATCTATTTGCGAAAAGCGATCCCTGCCGCAGCCCAGGGAATCGATTTGCAGTTTCTCGTTATCTATCCGGTAACAAGAGGTCGCTGGCCAATCGGTGATCCGATCACGACGGCATTGCGTGACCCAACTTACGACGTGATCGTGATGATGGATTTGGATTCAAGGGCTTTGTACGAGGTCGGTAAACGGGAAGAAAACATTGCTGCACTGGAGCAGCATGTCGGCGGCGGCAAGGGCCTGTTAATGATGGGGGGCGATCACAGTTTTGGGCCCGGGCTCTGGCATTCGACGCCGCTGGAACACGTTTTACCCATCCTTATGGACAAATCCGAACGTCAGGATTTCGGCGAAGAAATACAGCGTTCGGCCCATATCGAAAGGCCCCTGAAACTGGTTCCGGTCGAAAATCATTTCCTTACACGACTTTCCGATGACGATAACGCCGCGGCCTGGAAGAGACTTCCGCCGCTGGTTTGTGCCAACCGGTTTGCCAGACTCAAGGCAGGGTCAAAGGTGCTGCTGGAAAGCGAGGCTGGCGAAGCGGTGTTGGTCGAGGGCGGGTTCGGTGCGGGTCGGGTAGTTGCATTCGCCGGCGATTCGACGTGGAGATGGTGGTTGAAGGGTTACCAGAATGAGTACAAAACATTTTGGCGGCAGTTGTTGTATTACCTTGCGTTTCGTGATGGCCAGTCGAATGATTTGGTCCGCATTCAAATGCCTCGCCGCAGGTTTCAGCCCGAGAGCGCGGTTTCGTTTGCCGCAGAAGCGTGGACTTCGACGGGCGACCGAATCGATGATGCAAAATTTGAGTCGTGGCTGGTCAATCCGGCTGGCGAAAAAACGAACGTGCAGCTGACCAGTTCGGGCGAACGGGACTGGGCTGAGCTCGACCGGAAACTTGTGATGGAACCCGGCGTCTATACCATCAACGTCCAGGCGACCCGGGCCGGAGTCGATATTGGTTCGACGCAGCGCGAGTTCAGCATTTCCGATTCGGACCGGGAGAAAGCCAACCCTGCCGCCGACCATGAGTTCCTGCAGCGGCTGGCAGACCAGACGTCGGAGTTTGGAGGCCGGGTGGTTCCGCCCGAAGAATTCGGCGCACTAATCGCCGAACTGAAAAAAAACTTGCCCGAGATGCAAGTGAAGATCCCCGTCAAATGGCAACTCGGACAAACGGCTTCGGATTCGTCAGCGTTTCTGGTTCTTTTCGTCGGATTGTTGGCGACGGAGTGGTTTCTGCGAAAACGATGGGGGCTGGTATAGCATCCGTCAATTGGTTGGAATAGGAAGAAGTTGACTGGCGGCTGAACCCGGTTGGATCTGCCGGGGACTACCATGAATTCGGCGCATCGCCAACTGGAATTATTTTTGTTTGGCGTTATTCCCGCTTTCGACGACTTTCGGACAAAGCTTTTTTTCTACCCCCGATAAAACATGACCAACAACCCATTCGAATCGCCTCTTAAAAATACCGGCGCAACTACGGGCGTAAACGCAGGCATGGCTGTCCGGAAAAAGGTTCCCGGCGGCATTGTTGCGGTAGCCATCATTTGCCTGATCCTGGGTGGACTCAATTCATTCTTTGGATGTTGCGGAATCGGCATGATGGCGATGGGGCCCCAGATTGCCGGAATGGTCGAGCAGAATAATCCCGATCAAGCCAAGGCTATCGCCCAGCCTAAAATGGACCCTGTTGAAATTGCGATAAGTGTTGCCGTCATTTTGGCCGCGTTTGGAATTGTTATCGGGTCAATTCTGACTTTGACGGGAAAAAATTCCGGACGTCACTTGCTGAGTTGGGCCCTGCTCTTCGCGGCATTGGCCGGTGGAACCCAAATCGTCTTGATGCTGATCAACGGAACCGGCGACATTGCGATGGAGATGCAAAACAATCCACAAATTGCCGACATGCCCGCGGATCAGAGGAAAATTGCAGAAACAGCAGCGTACGCCATGTTCTATTTCATGGCGGCGATTTCTTGCGTGGCGGTGATTTTCTATCTCTTTGCCTGGCGGTATGTCGGAGCAGAAAAACATCGACCGCACTTTAATTAGCAGGCGGATGCGGGTGCCGGTCTGATGCAGAAGACAATTTCGAAAGCGAAATCAGGTTCGGACCCGACCCGACTCATTCCAGTTTCGGTCGTTGTATTTGTTGGCCATCAACGACTGAACAGATTGTAGAAGCGAAGCCCGGAAGGAATCCATCGTTTTGGTTGCATTCCAGACTTTGACGAGTGATTCCGACAACTCCGGCCGCGAGAGCGGAATGGTCTGAACAAATTCGGAATGCCCCCGTAGTTGGCGGTATTTCGGTTGGCGCGTTGGCGTTCCAAGGCAATTTTCGACAACCCCCAAATCCATTCCATACAACAGTGTTCCGTGATACAGGAATGCATTTTTGACACAATGGAGCGCGTTACCGCTGATCTTTCTGTCGTTGATTGCCAGGTCGCAGATCCCTGCGATACTGCATGATACGCCGGCGGAGATCACTGCGTCACGGATTTTCTCCATCACAAACCGATGAGCCTGGTCGAGCATTCGCAAATGCTCCCGCTGGGCATAACGCAAAACCACGGCGTACATCAAACAGCCCGGACCAGCCACTACGGTTCCACCTCCGCTGCTTCGACGCAAAACGGGAATGCAGTTTTCCCCGCACCAAACCTGGTTGACCTCGTCGGCAATTTTTGAACTGCGACCCAGTACGACGAAATTTGTCGGTGACTCCCACAGCCGCAGAACATCCGGAGCCTGTGGATCGCGGTCTGCTTGCAACAACAAGGCCTCGTCCAAAGCCAGGTTGGCGGCGGGGGTGTCCAGTGTCAGGTCAAGAAGTTTCATTTTTTTGTTCGCAAAAGGCAAACTGTTACGGTCAGGTAAATTCGTGGCGCAAAGTGCTTTCGCTGCTTGCGTTTGCGCCACGCAACCCGAACGCCCCAAACACCCAACCCAATTTCAAAACGACCAGGATGCACAAGCTGGAACAACCGCGAAAAGTGTTACGACCAGCACAGCTACGTCAAGTATGCGGCAGCCACTGGACAATTGGACCCGTCCCGGGCCAAACTGGGCAACGGAACGGCAAAAAAAATGTGTTCGGTGACCGTTTTGTTGGCCACCGACGTTCATGTTGCCTATGATGGAAACTGCGTTTTCTGACGCACCGATCCGGTCGTTACCGGATTGTGGATCGGAATGGGAAGCAGGCCAAGTCGCCTGCGTTATTACCGGAATTTTGGATAGCAGGAAATCTTCGTTATGACTGGTCACAAAATCCGCAAGTTGCAATTCGTCGTCACCTTGGGGCTGGCTTCAACGTTTAGTCTCAGCCAGCTTTGGGGACAACAGTATTCGGGCTCCTCCGATTTGACAACAACCCGGATTGCCAGCCACGAATGGGTCCCGGTCCGGCTGACAATCGAGCGACCAATCGAGCGCCGCGAGCTGGTGACAGAAACGGAATACGACACGCGCGAAGTGACCAGCACCCGTCCAACCTGGGTCTACGAGACTCACTACCGTACGATCGAGCGAAAGATTCCTGTCGAACGGGAACGAACCATACAACAGACTCAAACCGTTGAGAAACCGGTTATCGAGACTGCATACGAAGAGCGTGTTCATTCGCAAACAGTTTTGCGGCCAATCACCGAAACCGAGCAGCAACGACACGTTGTTCAACGCCCCGTTCAGCGTACCGAGTATCGCGACGAAACCGTTGTCGTCGAAAAGCCAACGGAACAAACGTATTACCAGACGGAAAATGTTACGACTTATCGTCCAGTGACCCAAACGCATACCGTCTACAAACAGGGCGTTGTTCCGGTGACCCAACAGGTTCCGGCCAACACAACTCCGTCGCTGGATTGGCAAGGTCGTGGGTATTACACCAACCCAACCACTGGCGAACAGGTCTGGCGTCGTCCTGGATTTTATTGGACCCGTCCACCAGCGACTTGCCAGGTTCAGACCAACTACGTGCCGACCCTGATTCCAGAGCAACAAACATCAACCGCATACGTGCCCGAAACGGTCCAACAATACAAGCCGATTGTTGTCACCGGAACGGCACGCAGTTACGAAACCCGCAAAGTGCCGGTCACTGTCGAATCGACTGAATCCGTTGTCGAACTTCGCGACGTGCCTGTAACACGTTACGAGCCGGTCACCGAAACCATCACGGAAAAGGTCCCGGTGAATCGCCTGCGATACGAAACTCAAACCACAACCCGCGATATTCCAATTCGTGAAACGGTATACGAAACAGAAACCGAAGAAGAGCCCTATCAGGTTCGAGTGATGAAAACCATCACCGAAACCTCAACCGAAAGGGTTCCACGTAAAGTTGAAAAATACGTGACCCGCGTCCACACCGAACGGGTTGTCCGAAACGTTTACGTCAATGTTCCGCTGGACGAAAACGATCGTCCGTCGATTGAAATCGACCGGGAAATGACCGTTCGATTGGGCGACCCCGACACACGCATTCCAGCCGAAGGCGCCGTAGTCGAACTCGACTTTCTTCGCAGCGTTAGCGTGATGAAACCGGCAACGGAAGATACTGCTGACCAGGCTGCTTCTGAAACAAAGGCCAAGAGAACGCCTTGGACCGAATTCGCGGCGGTCAAAGAACGCCCCGAGGCCTCGGACTCAACCAGCGCACAGAAATCTGTCATGGAAAAGTCGGCCGACGACCCAACGTTCGAGCGGGGCATCAAGCCCGATGACAGTCCGGTTCCTGCCGACACTGCACCCGCCATCAACAAGTAGTCGTCGCTTCCGAGCGATTCGGCAAGCGGAACATTGTCGGGTAGTTGACGAGGCTACGAGTCCTTTAAATCGCAGCGTCGCGCGGACCCGTTAGCCTCGTTCGCCAAAAAAAATTGGCCAGCGACGGAATACTAATGTTTGTCCTGCATACGGAATAAATCCGCTTCGGCAGCGATGTAACCAAAGGCCGACCAGTACTTTCCGGCGGTGACTTTCTGGAAAGTTTCTTCGGCTTTTTCCCCGTCGCCATTGATGAGATACCAGTTGCCGACGCCATAGCCGTAGGTGGCCAGGTCCAGATCGTAACTGTCGCTTTTCTCGTCAGGGATGAGATCCTCTGGTGTCATTTCGCCTTTGTACATCAGCAATCGCCGATGATAGGCATGATTCTCAAGGATATTCATTTTCGGTTGGACCGATTCCAGCAGTGTGGCTGCTTCGGCAGGCCGGCGCAGTCGTCGCAGGGTCATATACATCCAGTCGAGCGTTGCGACTCGCATGTCATCGTTTTTGGAAACCGCCAGACATTTTTCCTGGGCCGCCAGCGCCGATTCGAAATCCCCTTTCAAATAATGGGCCAAACCCAGGTGGTACCAGACATTCGAATGCAGTGTGCCTGTCGGAATTCCGGCAGCGTTAGGGGCACCATCCTGTTCGATTTCGTCTTCCATGTCTTCGATTAAATTCGCTGCCCTTTCGAAATCCGCGATGGCCAGATCGAACTTTCGCACGCTCAGGTAGCGGTGCCCGCGATGCCGATACAAATGTGGAAGATCAGGATGTGATTTAACACCCCTCGTAAAAACGCCAATCGCATCGTTGTATCGCCACAGATAACCCAGTCGACGGCCAACCCAAATCAGCTTATGCGGATCATCGGGGTCCGCCCTTAATTCCGCCACAGCCAGTTCCAAATCCCCCGTCAGCTTGGCCAACTGTTCCGGGCCAATAGCAATGCGCCGCAGCGGTTCACCGAAAAGCGAACTCGTCTCCACCGGTTCGTCGGCAGCCGGTGTTTGGCTCGACAGGGGCGAACCCGTAACGAACAAAATACTAATCGTGGCCAGTGATGAAACCAGCGCAACATTCATCTTTGACATTCGATTCCTGATTCCTTTTGGTGTTTCGTTGCAGCCGTCATTCAACCGAACCCGCGACTCTTTGGCATCGACTGGCCTTTTTCCAGCGTCATAAAACCCGGCGCAATAGCAGTCAGGATCGCCTTACGGTCAGTCACTGATGCCGATTGCCAGAGATTAAATCGTCCTTGCGCGTTGTACCAAAGATCAACACGCTAGTTGGCAACAGCATCGAAACCCGGCACCGCTTCCCTGCGAAGTCTGGGTAATGCGTGTGATGCGGTTCAGTTTGTCAAACGTGTAGGCGTTGGTGAAGTCTTTGGTCACCGCTCCCAGGAAAAATTTCGCATGCAATGCTGACACCAAACATCCTTCCCCTATTTGCGTTGCAACCGCGATGGGTACTGTTCTCGACATTGGAACAGCCACGGCCATTGTCAAAACAAAACCCGTCCTCGTTTCTTGTCCCCAATCATGCTGTTCGGCGACAATTAGAAGTTCCCTTCGCATTTGGGAATCGTCCGATCGTTTATGTGGTAAACGTCTCAAGGCGATTCTGCCGGAGTTACTTAAGTCGATGGAAGCGCATGGCCACATGGATCTTGATG
>JAYVKA010000484.1:0-15991 GCA_043768885.1 Planctomycetota bacterium | reverse complement strand
ATTTCGCCATGGCAAAAAAATCAGCCAGACCGCACCGACTTCCATCACCAGCGTGCTGTAGTCAATGAACTCGGGAACCAGGGGCTTGTCCAGCAACGAACGACCAAACGGAGTCGCGTAAATGTCCAGCCGCATGACGTACTCCATCGCCGTCCCACTCAACCATATATCATTCCATTTGGCGATTCCTGTGAAAAAGTACATCAGAATAAACTGCAAAATGAAACCGGCACTGGCCACCGAGCAATAGACGCTTGTCGGCCGGGCCCGTTTCCAAACTCGCGAATCGATCGACCAAACCCGGCCCAAGGGAAGAAGAATGCTCCAAAACAACATCAGCTTCAGCAACATGTCGGCCGAACTAATAATGATGGGGTTTCGCGCATGCACCGACGCTACCAGGATCCACAAAAGCAATGTCGCCGGTCGCGTCAGGCACCCGGCAATCAACATCACCGCCAGGATCGCCTCTACAACAAATAACGCTTGAGCAAACTCCACTGATCCATCCAGCATGTGAACGGACCAAATCAGGTTTCGCCAGGGAAGGTTGGCAAAGTTGTCAAAATATTTTGTTGCCAACTCGCGAGTGAAATACCCGGTGTCGCTATACATTTCGGCGATGATCGACCAGCGCAATCGAACGTCCAGCAGAACAAGGACTCCCAGGCCGATTCGCAATGCAGCCAGCGAGCGGTAGTCCACAGCGAAAATCCGCTGCCACCAGGCAAGATTAACGACAGTTTTTGGGTCGGGAGTATCAGCCATAATCCGGATGGGGCTGGACTGGAATTGTCTTTCCCAATTCTAACTGAATCGGCAAAATCGTCGGATGCCAATTGCCGTTGCCCCATCAGTTTGCAGACACATCAAGCTGTCACAAGTCCGGCTGTTGGCGAACGAGTCCAGGCTGGATGTCGGAATCCAGACTGGAAAAAGAACCTGCCCGATAGTGTTCCAATGCGATCGCTCCCATCACGGCATTGTCGGTGCAGAGTTCGGGCGGCGCTATGATCAGGCGAATATCGTTTTTTTGACAATCCGTCGAAAGTTGCTCCCTCAGCCGCCGGTTCGCCGCGACGCCTCCACCCAAGCACAATGTCTTTTCACCCGTTTGATTCGTCGCCTGGATCGCCTTGTGAACCAGGACATCGACTACCGCCTGTTCAAAGCTCGCAGCGACGTCGGCCACAGTTTGTTCGGATAGATTCAGGGCGGAGAAGTCCACGCTACCAGGTCCTGCGATGGCATAACGAACCGCTGTTTTCAAACCGCTGAAGCTGAATCGAATCACGGGGTCGTTCCAGAAACTTCGTGGAAACCTGTGGGCGAGCGGATTTCCTTTTTCTGCCGCTTTGGAAACTGCCGGACCGCCGGGGAACCCAAGGTTCAACATGGCGGCGACCTTGTCAAACGCCTCGCCCGCCGCATCATCGATTGTCCCCCCCAACAACCGGCAATCCAGCGGGTTTTTATAGTGAAAAAGGTGCGAATGCCCCCCACTTACGATCATCCCAACACAAGGATACACCGACCGGCCGCTAGGCCCTTGTTCAGCGAATTGGCACGCAAATATGTGGGCATGCAAATGGTTGACGGCGATCAACGGCCGGTCCAAAACGATCGCCAGCGTCTTTGCCGCGACAAGCCCAACCAACAGGCTATTGGCCAGGCCCGGAGTCGTGGCGACTGCAATTGCGTCCAGGTCCGAAAGTTGCAAACCGGCCTGGGAAACCGTGGTTTGCAGCACCGGAAGCAGCCGTTCCACGTGGGCCCTGGCCGCGATTTCGGGCACCACACCTTTGAAACGGGTATGAAGTTCGGTCTGGGACGCGATGCAGCTGCCCAATACATTCAATTTCCCATCGATGATCGCGGCAGCCGTTTCGTCGCAGGTTGATTCCAAAGTCAGGATCCAAGGGTGATGTTTTTCCAATACTTCGAAACCTCACGCGTTTTTGGGAGTTTAAATCGTAGAAAAGGACGCAAAACAGGAAGCTTCGGCAACCTTTGGGCTGCGAACCTGATTTTCCGGCGGCAAACCAACACCCACCTTAAAATGGCCCGCGTTTTCGTCCGTTTGTCTGGATTGTACCTGATTTCCTGGTCTATCCTCGCACAACAAGCAAAACGTGCCGGGGAGGACAGGTATAACGGTTTCCCAGTGAGTCTAAACTGAACTCAGGACAATCCAGGTTTGCCAACACTCTCCCTGGTATTTTTGCAATCGACCGGGTGCCTAATATGAAACAACTTTCAGCCGTATTCGCCATGAACATGACCCAATTGAATTACCTTGAAATGAAAAGCACGCCGAGCGCTTCGAAAGGATTCTCAATGTTGAAGTTCAGTGGATTGGGACTCGCATTGGTCGCATTTCTTTTCGTTTTCGGAACAGGCAATGCCAGTTTCGGGCAGAGTACGGAAACAGTGGAAACAGTATTGCCCTCGGAAGAAGTTGCCGCGCAAGTTCAAGACAAGGCCATCGGAACCGATGACCGGCTACTGACGTTCACTTTCGAAGACGCTCAGTTCGAACCCGTGATTCGCTGGTTTGCAAACGAAGGCGGTTTCTCATTGAACCTTCGAGATACCCCGCCGACCGGAACTTTCAACTACACCGACGACCAGCAATATACGGTCCTCGAAGCTCTCGACCAGATCAATCATGCCCTCAAGCTGAAGGGATACACCCTGATCCGCAACCGCAAGATGCTGGTGCTGATCGAGGAACGTCAGGGATACCCCAACGAATTGATCGAAACCATCCTTCCGGAAGAATTGACAAGCCGCGGAAAATACGAAGTCCTTCGCACCGTATTTGACCTGACCGATCTTCAGCAAACCGGCATCCTCGACGACATGCAACGGCTGATTGGCCGTGAGCACCGCGACCAATTCGAACCGCTGGCAACAGCTAACCGCGTTCGAGTCCGCGAGACCGGCATGACTCTTCGCACCATCAACTCACTGGTTGAATCAGCCAGAGCCAAAGTTCGTGGCGGACATGCGTTCAAGATTTACGAACTCCAGTTTGTCCCGTTTGAGGAACTAATGATGGTAGTTCGCCCGTTCATGGCAATTCCCGCCGACACTTCGGCAACAGCGGACGGCACCCTGACAATTGTCCCGGAAACCCTGGGTTCACGATTGTTTATTCGCGGTTCGCGCGAAAAAATCGACGAATTCCTGGCGATCGCCGAGATGGTCGATATCGACGGCTCAAAAGCCGGATCGAGTCCAGCCGACAAGCCATTCCCACGCAGCTATTCGACACGCGCGGACGTAACGCTTTGTTTTTCGGTACTCAACACCCTTTGTGCCGGCCGTGACATGCGAATGGAAATGGATGCAGAAGCGCAGCTGATCGTCGTCCATGCACGACAGGCTGATCACGAGTATGTGATGGAGATTCTGACCGAACTCAATTCTGGCTTCAGCGGTTGGGAACTTTTTCAGACCAAGTATATTTCTGCCTCTGAGCTGGTAACGACGCTAAATTCGTTTTTCGGCCAAACCCTGACCGATCCGGCAGGGAGCAAAGGTCCAATTTTCACCGTCGATCTGACCAGTGGCAGTTTGCTGGCCAAAGGAAAGCCACAAGACATCGAAATGGTCCGGTCGCTGATTGAACGACTCGACAAACCTACTGGATCGGCATACGGGGTTCGGTCTTCCAGCCAGTTTATCGCTGTTCCCGATGCCTCGATCGACCGTTTGATGCAACAGTTTGGCGATGCGTGGCCTACAACCAGTCGCGAAAACAAGTTGAACCTGGTTTTCCCGGAAGACCGAAGTGGCGACAACACCGGAAACCCGATGTTGCGAGGCAGAAACGACCGTTCCAAAATGGACGAAGACATTCAACGGATGCTGGAAAACAGAAATCGTCGCGGTCCGGCCGAAGACAAATCCGGCGAAAGCAGCCAGGGTGGCGACGGTTCGGCGAAAGAAGACGCGGGTTCAAACGGCCAGTACTGCTTACCGAGTACTCCTCCCACGCTCTTCCAGATTCAGGATGACGGCAAGACGTCTGACGAACTTCAGGTGCCAAGTGACGGTTACAAACCACCAGTCCAAAAGCCGTCCGTTCCCGGTGCTCCGATGACAATCAAACGAACCGCAGGTGGATTTGTGATTGATTGCGAAGACCTGGACGCGTTGGAAGATGCCGTTCGCTTGATGAATCAGTTGATGGAAACCACTTCGATTCCTGAACCGCCCATCGTTTACCTGTTGAGTCACCGCAAGGCGGACCAGGCAAAGGCCTGGATGGAAAGTGTGCTGGGAATCAGTTCGGGCGGCGGCGGCGGTGCAGGCGGTGGCGGCATGGCCGGAATGATGGGGAACATGCTGGGCAATGCCATGGGAATGGGCGGCGAACTGTTGGGTGGTCTGTTGGGCGGCGGCGGCGGCGCAGCATCCGGTTCCACTTCATTGTTGTTGGAAGGGACAATCAATATGGTTCCTGACCTCCGATTCAATTCATTGGTGGTCACTGGTGCCACATCGAATGACCGGGTCGTTCTGGACATGTTGATCGATTTCATTGACCAGCCAGAAGCTCCTCACGGAATCGAGACCATTGGCGCAACCTACAAGATTCCTGTCCTGTATCGAAGTCCTGAAGAGTTGAAAACGCTCATTGAAAGTACGGTGCCCGACTATTTCAAGAAGTCGGGTGGCGAAGGTGGAAACGCCGATCCGGCTGCACAGCAGGCCCAAATGATGCGCGCAATGCAGCAAATGATGGGTGGAAGAGGAGGACAAGGGGGAGGCGAGGCGGAAGCTGAAAAACCACAGGCAACTTTAGCCGTAGACCTTGTTACCAAATCCCTAATTGTCACTGGCCCTGAGTTCATCTACTTTCATGTTCTGTTGTTGGTGGACATGCTCGACACGCCGGCTCTGGTTCAAGACAAGCTTGGAAATGTTCCATTGCCGAAAAATGTGCCAGCCAACGACATTGTGGAAGCATTGAAAGCGATCTACGGAGACAAGTTAAATGTCGTCCCTCTGGCCGTGCCACAAAATGCACAAAATGCCAGCGGTACGACAACCGGCGCTCCAGGGTCTGTACCCGGCATGCCTGGCGCGACACCTTCGGCTGCTCAAGCAGATCAACAAGCCCAACAACGCGCCGCTGCAATTCAGAACCTGCAAAACATGTTTCGGGGTGCCCAACCCGGCGGCGGCGGTCGTGGTGGTCGAGGAGGCCAAGGCGGAGGTCCCGGAGGCGGGCGTGGAGACCAAGGTGGTGGTGGTGGCGGATTCGGCGGCGGCGGTGGTCGGGGTGGCTAACAGACCCCTCCAGACGTAAGTCGATCCAGTCCAAATAAATGAAACCAATCAACCGGAACGCAGAAATGCAGTTCCGGTTTTTTTGCCTCCGGGCAATTCGAACCTGCCTCTTGTTCGAGTTTAGAACCCGGAAATCGCGGCGCACGACCGATCCGTCCGGCACCATTTGCAACTCGAAAATCAGATATCATGGTCAAATTTGCCAGGTATCTCAGGACGTTGGGGGAAATCCCGTGAATGGTTTTGCCAATTTCAAAATTCTGTTTGCGATCATCATCGGGCCGTTCGCGATTTTGCCGCCGGCCAATGCCCAGTCCGAAAATATTCCTGCAGCTGTGGAATTCGCGGGAGTAGCCAAGCAGCTCTCCGAACACATTGCACGGGAAATTGAACAAAAAAAAATCGATTCGTTTTCCATCGCGCTAATCGACGGTGATCGTGTTGTCTGGGCAGAGGGATTTGGGTTCGCGGACGCGGCGACGAAACGGCCTGCGACGGCCCGGACGATGTATCGGGTGGGGTCGGTCTCCAAACTGCTCAACGATGTCGCAGTAATGCAGCTGGTGGAGCAGGGGACATTGAAGCTGGATGAGGACATTCGCACAGTCCTTCCGGACTTTGCTCCGGATAATTCTTTGGGAGTACCGATTACGCTTAGAAATCTGATGAATCACGAAAGCGGGTTGGTTCGCGAATCTCCCGTCGGAAACTACTTTGATCCGACCGAACCTCGATTGAAGGAAACGGTGGAGAGCCTGAACAAGACCCGGTTGCTGCATGCGCCGGGAAGCAAGACAAAATACTCCAACGCAGCGGTTTCTGTCGCAGGGTACGCGGCCGAACAAGCGGCGAGGATTCCGTTCGCACAATTGATGAAAGCCAGTGTGCTGAACCCGATTGGAATGACTGGCAGCAATTACGTGCTGGATGATTCGATTCGCAAAAATCTGGCGAAGGGGACGATGTGGTCTTACGACGGCAGGCGATTCGAAGCTCCCGGCTTCGCGTTGGGAACGTTGCCGGCCGGGAACCTCTATTCGAGCGTGACCGACCTGGCTCAGTTCATGCGGGTTATTTTCAACGAAGGACGAGCCGGTGGCCGCCAGGTAATTTCCAGGGAGTTGTTGGCGGAGATGCTTCAACAACAAACCCGGCCCGACGGCCAGCAGCGAAGTTATGGAATTGGTTTTCGATTGGGAACTCTCGATGGACACCCGACTTTTGAACATGGCGGAGCTGTCTACGGCTTTGCGACACAGTTTCGCGGATTGAGCGACAAGAAGATTGGCGTCGTAGCCGTGGCATCGTTGGACGTGGCTAACGGATTTGTGTCTCAGGTAACGGATCAGGCGTTACGAATGATGTTGGCGACAAAGGATCGATCGACTTCCACCCCGAAACTGGAATCCACGACGACGATCGACCGGGAAACCGCACGAAAACTGGCGGGTTTGTACTCGGATGGCAAGCAGAGGATTCGGCTGTTCGAAAGCCAGGGCCGATTGATGATGCAAAGCGGAACGTATGATCTGGAAGTCCGACAATTCGGCGAGCGGCTTGTCATTGATGACGTGCAATCGTGGGGGCCGTTCCTTCAGTGGACGGAAGATTCGCTGGAAATGAACGGCCAAACTTTCTCGCGGGTTGTGGAAAACAAACCAGATGATATCCCGGAACGATGGGCGGGACTGATCGGCGAATATGGCTGGGATCACAACACGCTATTTGTCTACGAGGACGACGGGAAACTTTGGACCCTCATTGAATGGGTCTTCCGATATCCATTGACCGAAGTGTCCGAAAACGTTTTCGCGTTTCCGAATCACGGGCTGTACCACGATGAGCAATTGCTGTTTTCGCGGGACAAAAACGGTCATGCCACAACAGTCGTCGCCGCAGAAGTCGAATTTCTCCGGCGAAGTGGCGTGAGCAACAAAGACACGTTCAAAATCGTTCCGTTGTTGCCACCAGACCGATTGATGGAAATTGCGTTGTCAGCCGAACCGCCTTGTGAAGGACGTGATTTTCTGAAACCAGATCTTGTGGAACTTACAGCAGTCGATCCAACCATCAAGCTAGACGTTCGATATGCCACGAACAACAATTTCATGGGCATGGAATTTTACCGCGAGGCACGTGCATTTATGCAGCGGCCCGCCGCGGAAGCACTTGCGTCAGTCCAAGAGAGTCTCCGCGAAAAGGGTTATGGTTTACTGGTCCACGACGCCTATCGGCCGTGGTACGTAACGAAAATGTTTTGGGAAGCGACGCCCCAGGAGAAGAGGCATTTCGTGGCCAATCCGGAAAACGGTTCCCGCCATAATCGCGGATGTGCTGTCGATCTGACGCTGATTGATTTGAAAACAGGAGCGGTCGTTGAGATGGTCTCGGGCTACGTCGAGTTTTCCGAGCGGGCCTATCCGGACTATCCGGGAGGGACTTCGTTGCAACGATGGCATCGACGCCTGTTGCGGAACGAAATGGAAGCCGCCGGTTTCGATGTCTATGAGTTCGAATGGTGGCATTTCGATTTCCATTTGTGGAAGGATTACCCGATTCTGAACCTTAAATTCGAGGATATCCTGCAAAACTGAAGCGGAGAAGCCACATAAAGGCCCGCAACAACGAGACATTTGGCGAGTGACCTTCCGTGTCATTCGACATGCTGATCATGATTGTGTCAGCAACGGGGCGGCGAAGTCGTGATCCCCGGGACGGCTGACATTTGTCAAAACCCGTTTGTTGAATGGAGCTGCAAGATGCTGGTACTATCCCGAAAAATTGGTGAGTCGATTGTGATTAACGAAGACGTGACTCTGGAAATTCTTCAGATCAAGGGAAACCAGATTCGTGTTGGAATCGTTGCCCCTCGCGAAGTCCGGATTCGCCGCGGTGAATTGACTCCGTGGGACAAAACCGAAACGTCGTGGACCAACCCGGAAATGATCGGCGAAGTGATCCTTCCGTACGGAATCCCACAAGCCGTCTAGCCGTCTAGCAAGCTGGCAACATGGTCGTGGCTTTGGCTTCCAGCCGAAGCTGAACCAGGAAAGACTTCGGCTGGAAGCCAAAGCCATGACACGAAAACGACGGGCGTTTCGGCCCGTCGTCGTTTTTTCAATTTCATTCAGTCGTAGCCAATCGGCTATTGATACTTGGGCATTGAAACCTGATTGCCACGATCGTCGCGACAATCCAGTTCGAGATGTTCGGGATAAACGGAATCGCTTCCCCGAATCTCGATGCGCATTTTGCCTTCCGATTCCAGGTCGTTGATCGCCTTTCGTCGCTGATTGTTCAGATAGCTGGCGACCTTTTCATTCACCCGAACAGTCACCGACTTGCAATTCGGCTGCTGGGTTGCCAGCATCAGCATTCGGGTTACGTCCAGCGCCATACTCTCTGCGGTTTTCACAACTCCGCGGCCAGTGCAGCAAGGACAGTCGTTGTAAATCGTCTTCTTGAGACTTGGGCGAATCCGCTGTCGGGTCATTTCAACCAGTCCGAACGGACTCGTACGAAGGATCCGGGTTTTGGCCCGGTCACGCTTCATCGCGTCCTGTAGCGCCTGTTCAACGCCCCGTCGATGTCGCTCTCGCCGCATGTCGATGAAGTCGTTCACAATTACGCCTCCCAAGTCCCTCAATCGCAGCTGTCGGGCAATCTCCTTCGCCGCTGCGATGTTTACGCGATAGGAAGTCTCGTCGGCGGAATCATCAATCCGGAATGTGCCGCTGTTCACGTCGATCGCAACCAATGCCTCGGTTTGATCGATCACAATCGAGCCCCCTTCGCGCAACGGAACTTCGCGACGGTGGATGCTGGCGATTTCCTCTTCCAGTTTGTACTTGTGAAAGATCGGGTCTTTGCCGGTGAAATGCTGTAGACAATTGACTTGTCGCGGCATGACCATTTTCAGGAATTCGCGAGCCCGATTGAAGGCGTCTTCGCCATCAACCAAAATCGAATCGATATCCGAGGTGACGATGTCCCGGATCGTGCGAATGATGATATCGCTTTCTTCGTAGATCTCCTGGGGGCCCTCGTTTTTTTGCAATTTCTTGCAAATCGCTTTCCAAAGTCGCAGCAAATACGCCAAGTCCCTGGAAAGTTCCCGGCGACTGCGACCTGCCCCGGCTGTTCGGACGATAAACCCAAGGCCCTTCGGCGGATCGAGATCGTGCAGATACTCCTTTAGTTTGCGGCGTTCGGTTTCGTCTTCGATTTTTCGGCTTACGCCAACCCGCCCCAGCGCCGGCATCAATACGACGTACCGTCCGGGAATACTGATGTAAGTCGAAAGGGTCGGTCCCTTGTTGCCGATTCCTTCCTTGATCACCTGTACGAGGACTTCATCACCGCGTTGAAAAATGTCCTGGATAGGCGGTTTGAATTTTGGGCGGCTGCTGGAAAAGTTGGGTCGCCGCCCGCCCTTGTTTTGTTGCTTGATCCGTTCCTGCCGCTCGTTCTCCGCAATCTCCGCCGGGTCGTATCCGCCTTGCTGGAAGTAGGTTGCCTCGACGTCGCTGATATGAAGAAAACCGTTTCGGCCTACTCCAAAGTCTACAAACGCAGCCTGGATGCTGGGTTCGATGTTGACGATTTTTCCCTTGTAGATGTTTCCCGCCAGATTGTTCTGGCTGGTCCGTTCGGTATATAGCTCTTCAAGCCGCCCGTCTTCGATGATCGCAATCCGGATCTCTTCCGTTTGCGATGCATTGATCAACATTTCTTTTTTCATATTCTTGTTCGTTCGTTGTGTGGGAACCTGGCCCAGGCCCGATTCCGATTGTGCTTACTTCCGTTTTTCGAGCCGATTCGGCGAAACGGAAATGGTGAATTACGGTTTGTGGTACGACCTTGGCGACAATGCCCGGTGGTACCAAACGAATGTTCGATTCCCGGAATGAGTAGTTCCGGGTGCCAGAAGGCATGGAAAATCTCCGCTGCCAGGGATCGAGTCGGAATCCGAAATCGCCTCGCAGAATTGGGCAACGCCCAAAGGCAACTCGTGCTTGACCGAATGAATGCAATTGAAAAACCGAAACAGATATCCCGTGTGGCCGATTGGTGAGCAGACCACCTCCGGCAACCGAAAAAATTCGGGCTGGCATCGTCAAGGTTCTGTTTTTTTCGGTTCTCGCCATGGATTTTTAAATTCCTGGCGCTAATCCCGGTTGCGTTTGTCTAATTCAGTTTGATTGCGCGAATCGAATTTGATCCTAATGCCAATCACGGAGAACCGTTGCCGGGTTTCGGTTGTTTTGCCGCTCCGTTTTCAGTTTCTCCCGGGAATCCCAGGTTAACCAGGTTTGCAAGGGTTTCAATTGCATCGCATGCATCCGGACCCGTGCCAACAAGTTCAACAGTTGTGCCCTGGGCCGCACCCAATGTCAGGATCGACAGAACGCTTTTGCCATCGATTCTCATATCGTCTTTGACGACTTCGATTCGACTGGTGTAGCGGGCTGCCATTTCAGCAAACAGATACGCAGGGCGCATATGCAAACCCTGAGGATTTACGATCGTCACTGTCGCTGTATGGGACTGACCTGACATCATTGCTTTCAATCAGACAATTCTATGCCGTGGATGCGCTAGGAAACAAACTGGTTGTTGTCAGCCTCCTCAAGTACCTGCTGCACGTCCTCGGAAGTCTTGGACTGTTTCAAGAACCGGCAAAAAGTCGAATCCTGAAGCTGCTTGGAAATGTTTTCCAGAGCACGCAGGTGGTCTCGCGGTCGGTCAGGCGGACTGATCAACATAAAAAACAGCTGCACTTTTTCACCGTCCAGGCTTTGAAAATCAACGCCTGACTGGCTAATTCCCACAGTCCCAACCAGATTGGCGACACTGGGGTGTTTCGTGTGGGGGACCGCGATGCCCCGGCCAATCCCGGTGCTTCCCAATTCCTCACGCTTCATGACGGCTTGGACAATGTTGTCCTGCTCGCCCTCTTTTAGCTCGCCAGCCGCCACCAAAGCAGCAACCAACTCGCGAATTACGTCTTCTTTCGTGGTAGCCGCAACGTCCACCTTAATGGCTGCGGTCTTCACAAAATCACAAAATCTCATGAAGTTGTCCTTTACAGTTAATTGTTTCCACTGGCGGTTTCAGGCCCTGGTTGCCGGCGATCCTGAAGGATTCTCGGGCTACTCCTCAGGCTGATGATTCCGCCCCCGATGATGTTCAGTCGTTTTTTCCTTGTGCCGGCGCATTTGGCGTTCAATCTTGTCAACAACGCTGTCCAGCGCCGCAAGAACATTGGAGCCAGTGTCCGATGCAAAAAAGTCGTTTCGTTCTTCAGCCGAAATCCGGATTTCCACATTGGGCTGACCGGAATGCTCAAGATCACAAATGACTTCGATCGCAGTCGTGCGTTCAAAGAATCTGGGTAGACGGGATACTTTTTGTTTGATGGTCTGCTGAATTTCGGCCGGAACCTGTCCATGACGAACTACCACCTTGGTATCCACTATCTCACCTCCTATGTCCGGGCATATGCAAAATGTCCAAATTCCGTTAACTGCCCCCGGCAATGCGGAATTACCTTGCCCGATTGTAATCTTGCAGGCCAACATCGACAAATGGAGTTCGGGCCAGAATTACTGGCGCAGTTGGTGCCATTCAACGGGGTTTAGCGGTTTTCGACGAATGAGGCTGACCCATTGAGTCTATTTGGCAAAAAAATTGACTCAGGATTTGCATTTGGACTGTTTGCTTCGCCTTTGCCCCCAAACCGAGACACCCTGAGTGACCAGCGTTAACGGGACGACGAAAACCAACACCATGTTCGGGTAACTTTTGTGGTTGATGCTGTCCGTCTGATCCGGAAACCGCCATTGCGGGAGCACTGGTGCCAAAGGCCACAACGGTCAGCCCAATAACCAACGGCGATACACCCAGGCTTCGAGCCAACGCACAAGCACCGGGCGGCACTGCATTTGAACATTCGGGCGTTCACCCGAAAAAAAATGGCGGCGCGACGAATTGAAGTTCGTTGCAGTAAGCCATTGTTCAATCCCGTGCAAACTGCCGCAACCGGAGGCACCCTAACATTTCCCGCGATTATTTCCCGCCAAAAATCAGCGGAACCTTGATCCGATTCGCCTCGTCGTTAAACGCTGACAGCTCCCCTTCGAACAGGCCTTTGAGTGTCGAAAGGTGCCCATCGATTAGTTGGATCAGATCATCGCGAACGCGAATCGACTGTTCAGTCGGCGCGTTGTCTCCCTGGGAAACGACGCCGACCAGGGACGAAAGCCGATTGTTCAGCCGGATTGGATAGTTCAGTGGGTCCTGACCGCTTTGGTTTTGGGTCTGGTAAAGTTCCTTTTCGATCGCCGACATTTGCTCCTCAAGTTCCTTCGATTTCCTTACAAGATCGGCAAATTCGGTCTGGTCTTCAAAACGCTTGCGAAACTGTTCAAACTGCGTGCGAATGTTCCGGATCTTCAAAATCGCCGAATGCATTTCGCTGAGCTTGTTCCGGACTCCCCACAAGAACTCAAACTGCTCGGCAAGTTCCCGATCGGACGCCGAAGAACGCGGGTCGCGCCGCAACTCGAATGTCGTCGACTCGGTCAGCTCACCGATTTTGAATTCAATCTGGAATTCTCCAGGTGCAGCTGTCGGGCCCTGTGTGCCACCTCCCCATAGCACCAAACCGTCAAACGTTTCGGCCGACGGATATCGCAAATTCCATTCGACTTCGTTCCAGCCCGCCACGAGTTCCAGTTTTTGCTGGGAAAGTTTCGAATCAGGCTTGGCAACCAACTCTTTTGCAGCATTTCCCGATGTGTCGCGGAATGTAATCGAAGAGCCCGACAGGTCCTCCGGAACTTCTTTCAGCCAAAACCGGACGCTGGCCCGGGTCTGCGGATTCGCACCTTCGGTCAACGACGCGCGGCCAGCACCGCCACCTGCCCGGTCAACCGGAGTCGGCTGATAAATGTGAATCGCATTCTTCAAATGTTCAGCGCGAAATTCCCGTAACATCGACAGATCGTCGATCATCCAAAACGACCGGCCTTGCGTTGCAACAACCAGCGAATTGTCGCGAATCACCAAATCCGTAACCGGCACGACAGGCAAATTGTTTTGCAGGGGCTGCCAGCTTTTTCCGTCGTCTGTCGAAACATGAACCCCACGCTCCGTTCCGGCAAACAGCAAGCCTTTTCGAATCGGGTCTGCCCGCACGACACGGGTATACTCACTGCGAGGAATGCCGGAATCGATTCGGGTCCAGGTTGCGCCGTAGTCTGTCGTGTGAAACAACAGCGGCTGGAAGTCGTCGGACTTGTAGCTGGTCGCGGCCAGGTACAGACCGCCCGGTTCGTGCGGATCGACATCAATGCTGTTGACTTGCGTCCACTCGGGCAAGTCTGCCGGAGTCACATTGGTCCAATTCGCGCCGCTGTCGCGGGTTACATGAACCAGTCCATCATCCGAACCGCACCACATCACGCCAGCTTGATGCGTGGATTCCGCCGCAGCAAAAATCGTGCAGTAGTATTCGACTCCCGTGTTGTCTTTGGTAATCGGTCCGCCACTCGGCCCCAGCCGTTTTGGATCGTTCCGCGTCAAATCCGGGCTGATCTTTTCCCACGACTTGCCTTCATTGTTACTGCGAAACAAAACGTTGGCCGCCGCATACAAAACCTTCGGATCATGAGGCGAAAAGAAGATCGGGAAATTCCACTGGAAACGATACTCCGAATCTACGGCCCCGTGTCCCATTGGGTCATCAGGCCAAACATTGATGTTTCGGCTCTCACCGGTGCGATGATTGATCCGGGCGAGATAGCCGCCATACGAACCGCCGTAAACAATGTCCGGGTTGGTTGGATCAGGCGCAAGGTGTCCGCTTTCTCCGCCGGCTGTACTTTCCCAGCTGTCATCACCCAAAGTCCCGCCATCGCCCCGATGTGCAATCCGGAGAGCCGAGTTGTCCTGTTGGGCACCGTAAATTCGCCAAGGATAATGGGAATCTGTGGTCACTCGGTAAAACTGGGCCGTCGGCTGATTCAGACAGGTCGAAAAAGTCTCTCCGCCATTAAACGAAACCTGGGCTCCACCATCATCGGCGACGATCATTCGCTGGTTGTCTTCGGGAGCAATCCACAGGTCATGATGGTCGCCGTGCGGAGTCCGAATCGAATCAAACGTTTTCCCGGCGTCAGTTGAGTGCATGAACGAAACATTCAGAACGTAAACGCCATCGATGTCTTTCGTGTCGGCGTAGACGCGGGTGTAATACCAGGCTCGTTGCCGCAAATTTCGGTCAGAATTGACACGAGTCCAGGTCTCGCCACTATCGTCGCTGCGAAACAGGCCACCTTCGGGAGCTTCGACCATCGCCCAAACGCGGTCGGACTTCACGGGTGAAACGGAAACTCCGACAATCCCCAGAGGGCCAGATGGCATTCCCTTGTTGGCGCTGATGTTCGTCCAGTTGTCACCGCCGTCAGTACTCTTCCAAAGTCCCGATCCTTCGCCGCCACTTTCCAGACTGTAAGGCGTTCGCAGCACTCTCCAGGTCGAAGCGTACAGCACCCGCGGATTGCCCGGATCAATTACCAGATCGCAACCACCAACTTCGTCGTTCACATACAACACCCGTTGCCAGGTTTTTCCGCCATCCTGCGACCGGTAAATCCCACGCTCGTTGTTGGGGCCAAACAAATGCCCGAGTGCCGCGGCATAAACCGTGTTCGGATCGGTCGGATGAATTCGAATGCGCGGTATTTGTCGCGAATCTTCCAAACCGACATGCGTCCAGGTCTTCCCGGCATCGACCGATTTCCAGATCCCGTCGCCGTGAGAAACATTTCCACGTACCGAGACCTCGCCCCCTCCAACATAGATCACGTTCGGGTCCGACGGCGCAACGGCAACCGCACCAATCGATCCGCCAAGAAATCCGTCGGAAATGTTTTTCCAGGTAGTCCCGCCATCGTCAGTTGTCCAGACGCCACCGCCAGCCGCTCCCATGTAATAACGGGTTGGATTGCCAGGCACGCCTTCAACCGCAGCACTCCGCCCTCCACGAAATGGCCCGACTAACCGGTACTCCGTTTGCTTCAGGACCGGGTCAGGAAATCCAGACTGCACGGCGACAGCGGGCGCTGCCACCAACCCAACCGACAACACGATAAACGCCAACACAAGACGGCGAATCAATCCGGAAGAATTCATGCGGGAAACTCTCAAGCTGTAAAACAAGTTGCCAAAAGACGACGGCCGATTACCGTCCAGTATAGACAGAAATGGCACAGTCATCCCGCTCGTTACAGAATTCCCACCGTGGCACCGAAGGGAAAAAAAGAGGATTGGTACTTTGTAGACCCGGCAAAAACCAAAATGCCTTTTTGGGGGGGAGAGGTTCAAACCCCATTGCCGAACGGTTCCCAACAATACAACGCTTGATGTACTCGAAAGTTACGGCTTTCGTTGCCCAAGAAGCAGGAATGCAACTTCGACAAACGGATGGTTTCTCAAAAGTCAAACAGGGATTCACAACGCAAAGCGAAATCCTCTGTGTATCAAAGCCCGAAGATTGAATGCCCAAATTCAGAAGATCGAGACAGCATTGTCCACATGATGCACGCCACGACGTGCCGCGATTTCAACCAGCTTTTGCCGGCTTGTGGCAAAGTAACTCCCCATCGGTCGGGATTTGCCCAGCAGC
>JAYVKA010000483.1:0-4990 GCA_043768885.1 Planctomycetota bacterium | reverse complement strand
ATTGCCAATCCGAATCCCGCTCCACCTATCCCAAAATCGGAGATCGCCATCATTACGGGTGGTACCATCACAGCGAGCCACAGTCGTGAAACAAGCAATCCGGCCAAAATACAAATCGCGCCAACCGGCTTAAAATTGGGCCAAGACTCCAAAAGCTCCCGACTGGCCACCCCGATGGCGATCATCAGGCAACAATACAGCAAATCCCGGTTCAAAGGTCGTTGTTGCGATGGATTCGATAAGCCGTTCATGATTAACACCAAAAAAGTGAGTCCGGGAAACGCTTCAAGTTGAAACTGGCAGTTTAGTATTGTAGCCAATCTGCCTCCGTTTCCAAAATCGTCGATTGTCAACACGGGAATGAAGGCAAACATGAAACCGGAAAAAAATTCCCGGACGGTGAACACATCCACAATTACTTGGCGGGATAGTCACCCAGACTCCACTCAACCCGATCCTTTGGGCTCAGCTCAAAGGCACCTGCGCTGCAGTTTCCAAGCTTTCCATTGACCCGATAAGTCCAGTTCTTCCCCGCGGCCCCTTCGTTTTTAACCCCATCGATTTCGGAAACAAACAGGGTCGAATCGATACCTCGCGAAGCAATCTTGAATCCACATTGGTCTGCCGCGGTTTGCAAAGCGTCAAATACGGTGGCCGAGGCCGTTACTTTCAAAGCCTCAAGGTGCAAGTCCGGCTTTTGGCCCGCATAGTGAATCGCAAAGTCGATCTGCATCAACTGCGAATTGGTAGCTAATGGTGCCGAAGCAGCCTGCGGGGGCTTTTCACAGGCCGATATCAGGCAAAGTGCCGACAAGCTGAAAAGTATCGGGCCACAGACCGCCCATCGGCAACGTGAATTTGTTTTCATACGCTCATTCGTGTGAAAGGCCGGACTGCCAGTGTTAAAAACTGTCAACTTGCCATCGTAGTTTCTGGTCGGGACTTTTGCCCACCCGGTTGCGGTCCCGGCAGATTTTCCGGAACATCATTCAGTTTATTGTAATGTGTAATCCATTCCAAAACCGGACGCCCCGAGCCGATAACAACCAGATGCCAGACAACAGTCAGCAATCGGTCCGACTGGAATTCCCCGAAAGCGGAGTTGCCCATGTCGTCCTCGACCAGATTGGCAAATCGGCGAACGTCCTCTCCTGCCAATTCCAGGAGGAAATCGCTGTCGCGTTGGAGACGATCGAGCGAACGCCCGGAATCGACGTGGTCGTCTTGTCTTCAGCCAAGCCCAAAATCTTTGTGGCTGGCGCAGACCTGAACGCGATCGTCGACACGCTTGATTGGTCGGACGCAGAGATCGTTGCCTTTTGCGATTTCGGCCAGCGGCTTTACCATCGCTTTCAACAGGGAACCTGGACCAGCATCGCTGCCATTCACGGGGCCTGTGTTGGTGGCGGTTTTGAATTGGCCCTGGGATGCGATTTCCGCGTTGCCTCTGAGGATCGACGAACACTGTTCGGACTGCCTGAGACAAAGTTGGGGCTGATTCCCGGTTGGGCCGCGACGATTCGATTGCCGAGAATGATGGAACTGGACCAGGCTATCGATTTAATCACGTCAGGTGTGTTGTTTCCTGCCAGCGGAGCCCGGGAATTCGGATTGATCGATGAAATCGTGCCAGCCGATCACTTGATCGAGTCTGCGATCCGGTTTGCCCGCGACGACAAACAACGTTCCATCGTGAACCAAAGGCGAACCAGACAGCTTGGCCAGGCGTTAACTTCAATCACAAATGCCGATGAACTTTGCCGGAACTGGTCAGAGCGCGTTCGTGAATCCACGGAAATCAATCCGTTCGCGGCTGAAGTCCTGGCTCATCACATGATTCGGAGTGCTGGAATGGATTTCCATGCGGCTTGCGAATCGGAAGCGCGGGCGATGGCCATTGTCTATGGAAGTCCGCAGAGTCACGGACTGTTGAACAACTTTTTTCTGAACGAACACAACCGCCGCAGCCCCGGTTGGCAATTGGGAGATGATCCACCAATTCCGGTCAAGAGTATTGGAATAGCTGGCTGTGGGTTGATGGGTCGCGCGATCGCAAATCTGGCAGCCGCCAAAATGCTGCAAGTCACAGTTTTCGATGTCAATCCGGAAATGTCAAAGGCAACTGTGGCAGGCAGAGAAAATGAAAACATTCGCGCCGCGACAAACATTCAGGAATTGGGTAAGTGTGATTTGATCATCGAAGCCGTAACCGAGCGGATTGCTGAAAAATCGGCGGTTCTCACCGAACTTTCCGGTTGTTTGAAGTCGCTTGCGATTCTGGCTACCAACACTTCGACGATTCCGATTGACGAATTGGCCAGGTCGGTAACACACCCCGACAGGTTTTGTGGAATCCACTTTTGTCATCCGGAAATTCTGGAACTTGTCGAAATTGTGATCGGAGCATCAACATCGGCCGTCACTGCCAATACGGCTTTGGCCTGGACACGGCAATTGGGCAAGTCAGCGGTGGTCGCGCGTGACGCGCCTGGTTTTGTGGTCAATCGACTGTTGATGGGAATGATCGATGCGGCCATCGGGCTGTTATCGACGAATGTAACCTGGCGCGAAATCGACTTGGCAATGCGTGAGTTTGGAATGTTGGGCGGCCCGTTTGAGATCGTTGATTCGATTGGAATCGATACTGTCGTGAATGGCGGACGGGCGATGAACGTGGCGGGAGTTCACGGCCGTTCGCAATTGCCGGCTCTTCCGCGCATGGTTAGGCATCGACGACTGGGTCGAAAAACTGGCGAGGGATTTTATCGATACGACAACGGATCGCAACGAGGTGAGTTTGATCCGGCAGTTGTCGAATTGCTGGACGATTGTTTGAAGCATGGTGGGACTGGCAAACAAAATCCGGTTTCGATCCAGGAGAAGATTTGCCTGTCTGCCTTCATCGCGGCGGCCGCAGTGCTGGATTCCGGAATCGTTGCCGATCCCCGTGATATCGATCTTTGTATTATTCGTGGACTTGGATTTCCGGCGAGCGTCGGAGGGATACTGTTTTGGGCAGATCGGCGGGGCCCAGCCGAAATTCAACGAATGCTTGACCAGAACTTCGGTGAACCAGCCGGGTCTTTGCCCAAGTCGCTTCAGAATTGGTTGCACTCCGATTTGTATTTCTATCCACACGGAAGTGCCTCGACCCGAACCGGAAAAGGGGTCCAGGTCACTGGTGAGTGAAACGAATGCAAGTCCTTCCCGATTTTCTTTTTGACAAACTGGACAGGATTCCAGACCGTGTTGCAATCATTGCGACAAGCGATGGCGAATGGGTGGAACATACGTGGCGGCAGCTTGCATTCGATATTGCAGAATTTGCCCGGCGTTTGATCAACGCAGATATCGCTCCGGGGGACCGAATCGCGTTGATTTCGGAAAATCGTTATGAATGGCCAGTTATCGATCTTGCTATTCAGATTTGCGGGGCAATCAGCGTTCCCTTGAACCCGCTTGTTACCGCTTCTCAAACCAGCGCACTGATTGCGCACTGCGAACCGGTTTTGGCTATTGTGTCTGACGAAACACAGGCAAAGAAGCTGGCCGACAAAACGTCCGATGAATCTGGCCCGTTTTCGATCTGGATCTTAAACGATTCGAGTTGGTTTCCAACGGGACGGGATTCGCAGGCTGAAGGCAAACAAGATTGGCTTGCAGAACTTGCATGGATGCGGAATCTGTGCGCGAATCGAACCAGGCCTGATTCGACGGTCACGATTCTGTATACGTCCGGAACGACAGGCAATCCGAAGGGTGTGATGTTGAGTCACCAAAACCTGGTCTCCAATGCTCTGGCGAAAGTGGCGATACTGCCGTTGTCCGAAAACGATGTTCGACTCTGCTGGTTACCGATGGTTCACGTCTTCGCGCGACTGGCCGATCTTGCGACTGCATGGTTAGCCGGGTGTGTTTCCGTGATTTCCAGGGGCAAAGCAGAGTTGTTCGACGAGATTCAGAAGTTCCGACCGACCTACATTAACGGCGTTCCATGGATGTATGAAAAATGCTGCCGGATTCTGGAATCGAAGGGTGAACTGAATCAGCCTGGATCTTTGAAGCGGTTGCTTGGCGGCCGACCTTCGATTTGCAATTGTGGTGGTGCTCCATTGCCGAAGCACGTACTGGATGTTTTCGCCAGGCAAAAAGTTTTTCTGGTCAACGGTTACGGATTGACCGAGGCGGCTCCAGTCCTGACTTCGAATTCGCCTGAACACAATCGCTCCGGTTCCGTGGGCAGGCCAGTGCCAGGCGTCGATATCCGAATCGATTCGGACGGGATCGTTTTCGCCCGTGGCCCAAACATCATGCAGGGATATTTTCGTGACCCGCAAGCAACCACCGAAGCGGTTCGCGATGGATGGCTGGACACTGGAGACATTGGCCGCGTGGACGAAGACGGGTATCTGTGGCTGACGGGCAGAAAAAAAGAGCTGATCATCACCCTGACGGGCCGCAAAATTTCGCCGTCGTCGATTGAAAATTGCCTGCTTGCCGATCCGCTAATACAGCAGTGCATGGTTGTAGGCGACAATCGCCGATGCCTGGTCGCGTTGGTGGTTCCCGAGCCCTCGAAGGCTGGTGGCGATTTCGAACAGGGCATGCCTGGGGTTGCCGAAGCGCGTATGCAACTCCTTCACGATCAGATTCTGGAACGAATCAGGGGAGCACTTTCCGAATTTCCAGCCTATGAACAGATTGCTGAACTCAAAATAATTTCCGAGCCGTTCAGCATTGAAAACGGGCTGGCGACCGCCAAGCAAAGCCTGAGACGGCACGAAATCGAAAAAAGATATTCCGGCCAGATCGAATCGCTTTACAAATCATTGCATGCCAAATCGGTCGGATCCGATTCGTAATTCGCCATTTTTTCGCCCGTCGCCATTTCTTGGGAACAGGTGATCAACCTGGATTTCCAGGCACCGCTTCAGGTGGTTGCAGTGACTGAATCCGTTGTCGCAATTCAGATTCGCGGGATTCACCAAGG
>JAYVKA010000482.1:0-4954 GCA_043768885.1 Planctomycetota bacterium | reverse complement strand
GCCGGAAGTAGCTGATGAATCATCTCCGGTCCTGCTAACGCTGGGGCTGGAAACGGGTTTGGCCGTTCTGGCGATTCTATTGTCGTGGAGCGGGCTGTATGACCATTCACAAAGCCTGACGGAACTGGATTGGCGCAAGTCGCTTTTGCCAGCTCTGGTTTACGGCACTGTTGGAGCCTTGCCGCTGGTACTACTTTCCTGGTGGAGCGGCATTTCGCGGCTTCGTTTTTTCCGCTCGATCCGGCAATCGCTTCGGGGGAGTCTTTTGCCAATGCTCAAGGGCTGTTCTCTGTCCGGCCTGATAATTATCGCGGCGGCAGCGGGGCTGGGGGAAGAACTCCTTTTTCGCTGGTCGATCCAGGGAGGCGTCACGTCACAATCGACGGTTTCGTGGGGACTGATTCCCGGGTTGGCAATCGGCGGTTTGTTGTTTGGCCTCTGTCACGCGGTCAGTCGACCGTACTTCATCATTGCGACGGTCATCGGAATCTACCTTGGCCTGATGATGTGGCTTTCAGGAACATGGCTGAGCTCTGCCCTGGCCCATTTCCTGGTCGATCTGTTTTCACTCAGTTGGATGGTCGGGTATCTGCCGATTCGTTATCCGGACATGGATTCTGATGAAAGCGAATTCGGCGACGGGTGAACCGGATTTGAAAGAAGATTGCATCACCCCGTGGCTTTGGCTTCCAGCCGAAGCTGAGATCCCAGACGCTTCGGCTGGAAGCCAATGCCACGTTCAAAAAACGTCATTGAACCAACGCTAAAGTTTTCCCCGCGATTTGTTCAGCATCGGGCCGACTTCATCGACGAAATCGTGCAGATCCTTGAACTCGCGATAGACGCTGGCAAACCGGATGTAGGCCACCTGGTCGAGCACGCTCAGCTTTTCCATAATCAACTCGCCAATCGACCGGCTGTCGACTTCAGTTTCGCCCAGCAGATAGATTTCCTGCTGGATGTCGCCAATGATTTGCTCGACCCTTCCTGTTGGGATTGGTCGCTTCCAGCAAGCCAACTCGATTCCCCGCCGAACCTTCTCCGGCAAATACGGTTCCCGTGTTCCGTCTTTCTTGACCACCTTTACATCCATTTCAGCGACCCGTTCGTAGGTCGTGAATCTGCGTTCGCATTCGCAGCACTGGCGCCGGCGTCGAATGACATAGCCCTCCTCGTGGCTTCGCGAATCAATCACGCGGTCATTGTCGGCCTGGCAGAAAGGGCACTTCATGAATAGCAAGCTTGGAGTTTGAAGACGATTGCGACCCTGGAAAGCTCAAAAATCATTTTGATTCTTTTCCCGTTCAACCTCCAGGATTTCTGGAGTAGCCACGAATATAGACTGGAATTCAAAGCAAGGCGAATGGGTTTGGTCCGGAAAACGGACCGTTTGCTGAAGGAAGCTGCCTGGCACTGATTGCAAAGTGCCTTGTGAATGCGAGTTGAATCGACCAGAATTCGGTGGAAACCCCATGCAACCATTGCCTGAAATGCGCCCGCAAACAGCCATTTCTCAACATTAACCCAGATTAGCGGAAACCTGCAAAGTCATGAGCGACACCTCCGAACGATTTGGCAAGGCCGTCCAGCAAATCCAGAAAAACGACCCCAATGAAAAAGAAGCCTTGCTGTGGGAGGGGACTTACTCCGCCAAAGCGATGTTCGGGTCGTGGCTGGCTGCCGGCTTTGTGACATTGCTGGGCTTGATCGTAATGGTCATGCTTCTGGCGGGAAACTGGCAGGCATGGGTCGCTTACATCATCGTCATCGCGGCAATCTGGTTGGTGCTCGTGTTGATCGCCCTCTACCACAAGCTTGCACACTTCTACGAATTGACCAACCAGCGGCTGAAACACCGGGACGGAATTCTGATCCGAACCATGAACCGGGTCGAGTTGATCGATATCGACGATGTTGTTTACCGCCAGGGCCCGATTCAATCGCTGCTGAAAGTCGGCGATATCGAAATCGAATCCAGCGACGTCAGTCACCCGGTTTTGATCTTGAAAGGGATTGCCGAAGTCCGCAAAGTTTCCGAGATGATCGACGACGCCCGCCGCACCGAACGCCGCCGCCGAGGGCTGCATATCGAATCGGTGTGATGTTGTCCCTGCCCAGTGCATTTGCTTCCGGGTCGCGCGCTTGCAGCCAGAAAAGCACCACCTGAGTTTCTATCGTTAGCTCGTTTTCACTGCAGAATCGCAATCAATGGACAGCCGCGTCGATTGATTGTTGGCTTTGGTTGATTTAGCATGAAAACGCCTTTCCGGTCCTGTTTCGATGTTCTTTCCCCGGGCCATTCGCCATGAAAATTCAGATTTTGAAAACTGTCCTCTCTATTTCCATTTTGGTTTCGCAAGGTTCGACAGTTTGGGCAGGCGGATTCGCTGCGAGACAGGATGGAGCCAATGGGGCCAACGGGACAATGGCATCGCCCAATGGCCAGAATGGGCAGAACGGCAATCCGCTGGTTTATGAAATGCATCTGGTGCCCAGACTGCTCGGCACTTTCCATGGTGGTCATGGTGGCAACGGCGGCAATGCATTCCCAACTGATACGGCACCTTCCACTCGCGGTGGTAACGGTGGAGACGGCGGACGGGCTCTGGTGATCGGAGACAACCCGAACCGTTATATTTTTGGCCGCGTGTTGCACTACGGAGAGTACTTTCCCAGTCTTCTGGATATCTCCGGTGGCAATGGTGGCCTTGGCGGTTCTGGAACGACCGCAAACAACAACGGAGGAAACGGTGGTCGGGGTGGCGACAGCTGGATTCTCTTGCGCGAACGATACGATACAGCGATTACTCGCGGTGGCAATGGAGGGAGTGCGAGTGGGAATGGTGTCGCTGGTCGTGGTGGGGACGCGAAAGCAAGCTTTCAAACTTCCCTGTCAACTTCATTTCCAACCGTATTTCACCTCACCGTATTGGGTGGGAATGGCGGTGGTGGTTTGGGCAATGCCGGAGGCGGTGATGGTGGCAACGCACAATTTGGTTTGGCTAATCACCAAAGCAAATATTTCAACGCCGGAATTGATGACATTCGATTGACTGTCGATGTCAGGGGCGGTGATGGGGGCATGTCCCTTTCTGGCCCAGGCGGCAATGGAGGCAATGCATGGATCAATTTGGACCACTTCAGCGAAGTCCGGAACCCCGGTTCGGCGATCAAGGCAGGTTCGAGATCGTACTACGAATTCAACGCCTACGGCGGCAGAGGCGGAGGTTCATCAAGCAATACGGTGTCCATGGCTGGAATTGCCGGGATTTTTTCGACTCGTTCATTCATTGTGAACCGCGAAGCTGAATTTGTTGTACGGGTTGGAGGAGCCGGGCGCGGGTTTGTGAATGGGCTGGTTTTTGACAATCGCGGCGGTTTGGGTGCAGCCAACACGGCCAGTGTCAGTGTCAATTTCGATTCGAATGGCGAGAGTGCCAATCTCGTGGACAAGGTCAAGGTTCTTACAAGTGGAGATGGAGACCTCTCGGTTTTTGGCAAGGGTGGCGAAGGATTGTTCAACGTTGCCCGGGCCGGAAGCGCGTACATTCATTTGAATAACGCAGTTCAGTCTACCGGGGGCCGGGAAAGGCTGTATGCGGTTGCAACTGGGGGAACTGCTCCGGAAACGACTCCGCCACCCGGCTCATTCTTGAACTTTGTTGGCGGTGATGCAGTCGTCAGAATCAACCAAACCTCCAGCCAAAATCAGTACCTGAGCGGATATTCTGTGGGTGGGCATGGCAGGGAAGGATTGGGTGGAAACGCAACGTCCATCGTTAACGGCAGGGCCGAATCGGGAATCGTCGAGTCCATCGCCGAGGCACGAACAATTACGCGGCCTTTCAATTTTCCCAATTCAGGACCAGCGATTGTCGGAACCGGTAACCAGTTCGCTGAAGCCATCGCCAACGGGAAAACCAATCAACGTGTGTTCGCAAAGGCGAGCACATACAATTCCTACCTCTCCAATTACGAAATTGCCGACCGTGTTGTCACTGCGGGCCATTCGGTCTCGCGCGCAACGGCGATTAACCGGGGAACTGGCGCGGCCACAGCCGAGGCGAGTTCCCTGGCTGCAGGCGACAAGAATCATTTGACCGCGAACAACGCGGAATCAGTGGCGATTGCTTCAGCCACCAATGGAGCCTTTGCCAATTCGCGAGCCAATATCAGAGGCGACTTTGCGATTGCCTCGGCACTTTCCACGACCACAGGCCGCTCGGGAATCATTGTTTCGACAGCAGTTAACAGCAATATCGAGAACGATTCTGGTTTCTATTCAACCAATTCGACCTATATGGAAAGTTCCGGGGCGACCAGCATTCACTCGCTCAACACGTCAGCATGGAACACCCGTCGCCAAACTGCGATTGCCAGCCCGAATGGCCAGGAAGGCTGGGCGCATGTTGTGCATGCTCCAACAAAAGACGGGACGGAAGAATTTTTGACGAACAGTCCGGTGATCGCCAATACATTCAAGTTTGGCAACACACCCAATGAAGGGGTCGGCGATGTGCTGGCGATTGGCAGTACCGGTAGCGGTTTTGCCGACCCGGTGCTGAATGGCCAGCTCGAAGTCGTCAATTTTTTCCATTTTGGAGAAGAACTCATCGATGGATCGCAAAACGATGGCCGGTTGACGATGGGGTTTTTCAATCCCCGCTTCACCGGGTCCGGTTTTTCCAGCCTTGATTTCACACTTAATTTTTTCCAAGATTCTTCAAGCAACATCAGTCAAACATTTACGTCCGTGACGGACGCGATGGATTTTTTCAATAACAGAATTCATTTGCTCGCGGACTCGTTCGCGCTCGATTTGCAACGATTCGACGTACAAATGATTCTTTCTGTATCACAACCCTATGGATCGTCGTTCGGATTTGATTTCGTACTCGGTGATGTTCTCTTTCCGCAACCGTACCGGATGGCATCCTTTTCGAGCGTCCCCGAA
>JAYVKA010000481.1:0-7063 GCA_043768885.1 Planctomycetota bacterium | reverse complement strand
ATCTCGACTCTTCAGGCGGTTGCCAAACATTCGCCGGAACGGGTTGATATTCGCGTTCGTTTGGGGCGAGCATGGCTGGAAGCGGGACACGTTTTACTGGCACGAAACGAAGCCGACAAGGTCTTGCTGATCGAGCCAGAATATTCGCCGGCATGGCAATTGATGGGGGATATCAACCAGATCGAAGGTTCGTTTGACAGCGCATTGGCGGCCTATCATCGGGCCGCAGCCGGAACTGAACCACAACCTGGTCTGCAATTGCAAATCGCTGACGTCTATCGTCGCCAGGGGAAGCTGCTTCAGTCACTGGCGGCTGTTGAACAGTATCAGGGCCGATTTCGCAAAGACGATCCCAACTACGAAGCGCTGCTGTTCGAAGGCGAGTTGTTGACGCAGATGGGACAAAACGCGAGAGCCATCGAACGATTGGCTTTGGCGACCGGGCATGCGGATTCAACGGCCGAGTCTTTCGTGCGGTTGAGTCATGCACTGGTGCTGGGCAACCGGCAGGCCGAGGCCCGTCAATCTCTTGAACGGGCCAGACAGCGTTGGCCGGAAACAGGCGAACTGGCTGATCTGCTGGCCAGCATGAGACAGGCCGCCCCGACCGGAACTGTGGCCGTTCGCTAACAGGTTTGCTTTCCGCATCCGCCGATACATCTGGCGGAATCTCCGGGACTCTCCCGCACCAACCGGTTCAATCCATTTATCCGGTAACCTGAATTGCTTTCGGTCAGGAGGCACCGAACCAGTCGATAACTGATTGACATGAATGGGATCGTCAGGTCCGGAATGCGTTGCGTTGCCGGACGATTCAATCGACGAAAATGGAAAGAGTGGGACTTTGCTGGAGAGAAACCGATGACAAATTCATCCAATTCACAGACATTTGGCCACAACGACATTCCACTCGAATCGCCAGTTCCATTTGTCGATCGTCGAAACACGGGTGTGGAAAGACGTGCTGCCGGAATCGAGCGGCGCCAGTTTACGAATTCGTATGATGACTTGACTCCGGATGCAGCTGACTTGGGTCGGGCTGTTGACAAGTTCAAGCTGGACAATCATCGACGCTTTATCAATTACGAAGAACTGTTGAAGATCATTGCCGAACTGGGGTACATTCGAAACGTGTAGTCCCTGGACTCGATCGCGCAACTCAATGTTTTGTTGCTGCTGATTCTGAAGTTCCCTTGTTGGCCGGATCCGTTGGTTCTCCCCACAGCGGTTTTGTCAGTCGCTGCCTCAGCAGATAACGGCTGGGTTGCCCTTCGGCCCCTTCGATTCGTGCGACCATATGACGTCGCGATTGCATCTGCATCAACACTTCTCCCGCCGATTCATCGGGCGCGATTTCCATGATCATCCGCCATTCCACGACCGGTTGCTGACGATCTTGCAGTACGAGCAGGTCCGCGATTCGTACATAACCCAGAATGGTTTCCGAGTTCGACGATTTGACCAGGGCAACGCCGTGTTGCTGCTTGCGGGCTGCTTCGATAAACGCCGCGGCGGGTTTGCCCTCGGCCACTGTTGCGATCCTGGTTGACGCAATAGCCAGGCTGCGGGCCGGTTGCGAGGCGATCAGAAAAAAGTTTTGACTGATCATTCTTTGAGCCGGATGCAACAGGCCGATCTCCTGGCTTTCCTCCAAAACCTTTTCCATCTCCCGTCGTCCCAGCGTCAAGCGCACCCGTTCGGGGGCCTGGCCCAGAAACCACTCCAGTCCCCGCGACATCCCCCAAAGAACGAGCGACGCGGGGAGCAACAAAACCGTGACGGCGGCCAACAACGGAGCGACGGCCCGCAACAACCGGTTCGGAGCGCGAAAGAACATGGCCTTGGGCAGCGATTCACCGTACACAAACAACACTGGCGTCATCATGAACGGAACCAGCATTTCCGCGACCGGACTGCGGATTTCGAACAGACTGCCAACGCAGAGGATGATGGAAAGCGAAACCAGATAATTGGCAATGTTGTTGCCAATCAACACCGTGGCCACGATCAGTGCCGGCTGGTTCGTCATCATCAGCGCTATCCGGTCTGCTCGGTTTCCCTGAATCGCATTCATCACCAGTCGTGCACGGCTGGCGCGATAAAAACCAGTCTCGGAGCCGCTGAAAAACGCGCTCATCACCATCGAAACGGACAACAACATCAATGCGAACCAGATCATTGTGCGTCCTCCTCGCGCCGTTCGAGCGTCAGCTCAACAGCAATACAGCCCAAGCCCGCCATGTCGATCACGCGAAAATGAAACGGACCCCAGGTACACTCGTCTCCGACGTTCGCCATCCGCTGCATCGTTTCCTGGATGACTCCGGCGACTGTAATGCTGTGGGTTCGGGGAATCTCAACGTTCAAACGTCGTGCCAGTTGCCGCATGCTCATGATTCCCGCGACGACCCAGCGATTCTCGTCGATCGGGTGAAGCGGGTTTTTGTCCAACAGCAATTTGCTGCGGCTGGGCGAGTAAACGAAAACTGTTTCCAGGATGTCTTCGATGGTCAAAACGCCAATCGTTTCGCCATATTCATTGACGATCACCGTCACTTCCCGTTCGTCGGTGTTCATGCTTTGCAACGCGTCGGCCACCGTCGAACACCACGGCAAGTAGACAACGGGATTGGCCAACGCTTCGAGGTTTGAATTGGGCAGTTCGCGAAACCGGTCCAGCCGAATCGCCGAAGCAATTTCATCGTTGTCCGACTCGGCAACCAGAACGTAATCACCCTCAGGAACTTGCTGGTTCAAATCAGCCAGCGAAACTGGAGGGCGAAAAACGCGAAACTGCGTCCGCGGCCGCATCCATTCATCAACCCGAATCGAGGACAGCTCGACCATGTTCCGCAGCGCCGCCTGTTCCTGGCGAACGATCGCCCGGTCCGCACCGGAGATCTCGATCGCTTTTTCCAGGTCATCGGAATCCAGATAGGGTTCCGGTTCGAATCCCGGCCACAGGATCCGTCGTGAAATCGTATTGACCCGATCCAGAAACGGTGTCACGTACGAGACGAGCTGAATCGCAAAAGAAAGCGGAATTGCAACCCATTGGCACAGTCGTAACGGGACCAGTACGGCGACCGTCTTGGGCAGCATTTCACCCAAAAAAATGAGAACCAACAAAGAAATCGCACCGAAGACCACTGCGGCAAATCCTCCAGCCTGTTCGGTTCGTTCGATATGCAGCGAACAAATCGAGCTGATCGAAAAATACAGTACGTTGACCGCGAGGTTATAGAACAGGATTCCCGAGAGGAGCTGCTCGGGGTTCTGCATCAGCCTCGCCGCTATCCGCTGGGAGCGATTCCCGACCACCAGCTTTTGCCGCTGGGACGGTTTGAGATAGAACAGCGCCGCTTCGCTGCACGAAAAAAATCCGGACAGCATCACCAGCACCAGCATTCCAGCCAGCCAGGGGAGCAATTCCTGCAGGATTTGTGTCACCGATTATCTTCCCGGCGCTGAAACTGAAGCCAAATCGGACAACGAAGACCCATTCATGATCCGTCCCCTTCGTCCCGGGGTTTGCCCGACGAGGCGAAATGAAACTCACTCAGCTTGGGCACGACCAGTGCCACGATCGTGAAACCGAAGGCAAAGGCCACGACCACAATGACCCCGCCATAATTTTTCAGCAACAGGCTTGTGATGCAATAAAACATCGACAGCGGCAATATGCCGGACGCAAATGCCAGGGCCGAGGAGCGGCTGTTCAATCCCAGGGCCGCATACAAACCCAATCCTCCACCGACAATCGCCGCCAGAAATGGGGCCAGCTGGGCTTCGACGTTTCCGGTAAACGAAACCATCATCATCATCACCGTCACAATTCCGAGGAACAGGAAGAACACGGTTCCCAGGCTGACGCCGATCGAATTGCGACTGTTTTCGTAAACCATTCCGCAGTGGATGCCGAGCACCGCCACAAAAATGTCAAGAATCAGCAGCCCGATAATCAGGAAAAACATGTTTTCGGTGGAAACCGCTGTGCTGTACCAAAGATAAACGACCAGTATTATCGGCACGGCGATCACGTCCATCGCGACATACAAAACGCCCAGCAGTTTTCCGAACAGAAATTCTTTTGGCGAAAGATCGGTCATCTGTAACAGATCGAGCGACTGGCCATCCCGCTCGGAAGTAATCGATGTAACTGCAAGTGCGTTGAGGATTACAAGCGAGACGATCATCAACGGAGCCAGCGGCCTGGCGACGGCCGGAACTGTCACCGCTGCCGAAGAAGTCGTTCGGGTCGCGATGCCCGACGTGACTTGCCAATACAACACAGCCCCCAGTGCGATTGCCATCGCCCACCAGGCAAGCCGAATGAAAATGATCTTCCGGCCGTAGGCCCATGTACACATTTCCCGCCACAGAACCGGATTTTCCCAGACCTTTCTGTGCGGCCGTTTTACGATGTCAGCGTTCGCCGTCTTCTGGGACTCTTCTGCAGCCACAGCCTGGTCTCGCATGACTCCCGCCAGTGTTGCCGCGAGCTGTTCTTTCGTCTGAAAGTTGGCAGGATCGGAAACGGCAACTGTGGAAGCCAACACTTTGCCGGCGTTCGAAGCTTCGGATTCCGACTGGCCGATTCGAATGTCGCGACTGGGGTTCCATCGTCGAACCATCAGAATTGCAAACCCGCACAGCACAAACGCAAGTGTAAAATGCGCGACGATAAACGGGAAAATGTCCGTATTCAATCGCTGAAGTACATCCGGCTGGCACGCGGCAAAGATCGCGCGAATCGGGCTGATCGCCGCCGCCATTTGTTGTGAACCGAGCCCGGCCAGCTGCCAATCGGTAATCCCCGCCACTTCGCCGGCCCCCAACCAGAAGACGCATGCCAACAGTGTCAACGCGAGTGCCTGGAATGTTTTCTCCCGCCAAAATCCGATCAGCGTTCCCAGGCTTGCCGCGACAACGCAGCTGACCAAAGTGACAGCGAATGCCCACAGCACCTGTTCGAACGACGTGCCACCGAACAAGACGACCAGCATGAAAATCGGCAACGCGGTCAACAGCATCGTGACGACTCCGAGCAGGCTGCTCAGCAACTTGCCCATCACCAGTTCCGTGTTGTTCATGCGGGTCATCAACAACAGGATCAGCGTCTGACGGTCTTTTTCGATCGCCACGCGGCTGGCCGATTGCGTTGCCGAAAGGAACAGTAGCAGCACCAGTTGCAACGGAGCGAGAATGTTCAATAACACCGCGCCGAAACGGGCCATGTCGCTGATGTTCCGGACGACTTGTGTTCCGGTAATCACCATCCATGCCGTGGCGATCAACAGGAACAGGGCGATGCCATAAATCGTCCGCAATGCGTACAGGCGGGGCCTGCGGGGCAGGACGACAGCTTCGCGGGTAAAGATCGGTCCGGCAAACACGAATCAATTTCCAGGGTTCAATGGCAAAATTGGGCTTCAACATGATGACCCGCCGTGCCGTTTCGGGCAAGCGACAGGGGCAGTCTCGCATCGAGGTACCGCAATTTCTCCCGTTTCAACCGGCATTGCTCGCAAAGGGACCAAACGTGTCACGCACCTGCCAGATCATTCACCCAACGTCAAAGCCAGTTCATTCGACCGTTGGGAAGCTCGACCATCATGATCCAGCACGCACCTGCCACCGCCAACAACGTACCGGTTTACTTGCCACAGCTGTCCGCCGCCCGGCCACGGAGCGGAATGCGAAACCTGGGTGAACTGGTTGATTGTCTGATCCGGACATACGAAGCCCAGGCCCGGGTGATGGAGTCCTTTTCTATCAAGTCTGCCGAATCGGGTTCATCGACATCCTCCAACCGGGTCGATCGCGGCGATCGAGCCGAATCGGCGGCAAAACGTGCCGAGCAACAGGCGACCTTCGACTGGTACCAGAATCGCCGATCGGGTCGATAAAGCATGTCCAAATCCCCGGCGGCAACCGGGGCGGAATGGCAAAGTCCATCATTTATTGCACAATAGTTCCGAAGAGCAACGAATTACCCGACAGTTCTGGTTTCGTTGGCTCAGGAGCCCCGTCGGAAAATCCGGTCGTGGGTCGCACTATGTCGAACACGATTGTCAGCAATTTCATGGAACAAAAAGCAGAATCCGATCTGCCACGAGAACTCGTGCCGGATGTCCCGGAAACGTTAGTCGAGTCCGTCCCTCCAGTCCCGACTCCTGTTGACGATGTGGGGGCGGGATATTCTGAAACCGAAGCTACCTGGTATTCGCTGGACATTCGGCATGTACGCCTGGAACGCGTCGTCGGGACCATTTTTTGGTTCGTGATTGTGATCGCCGGGTTGGTCGGTTTTGGGATTTGGTTTTTTGCGGCGGGTCTGGACTGGATTTGGTGGTTGTCGTTTGGTTCGGCGGCTGTTGCGGCCGGATTGTTGTTGTGGTCAACGCTGGCCTGGCCGGCCGTGGCTCATCGGAATGCAAGTTGGAGGCTGGACGAAACGGGCCTGGAAATTCGGCGGGGCGTTTTTTGGAAACACCAGATATCGGTTCCGCTGGCACGACTGCAACACGCAGACATTTCACAGGGCCCCATTCAACGGCGATTTGGGCTGGCCAAACTGACGGTTCATACTGCCGGTTCCGCGAACGCTTCGGTTGAGCTGGACGGGCTGGCGATCGAGACGGCAACGTGGCTACGGGACATGCTGATCCGGCAGAAGGAGGCTCAGGATGTCGTCTGAGCATGAAAACAATTCGGATCAAGAGCCGACCGCAGCGGAGAGCATTTTGCCTCCACCTCCAGACCTGCTGCAACGCCTACACCCTTCTTCGATCCTGTTCGAACTTGTTTCGCATGGCCGCCAGTTCCTGGTGCCGGCCATTTTCGCATTCCTCGGTGCGACGCAAGGCAACTGGTTTTGGGGAGTGTTGGCACTGGGATCGTTTGGCATTTCCATCCTCACGACCGTTTTCAAATATTTTACATTGCGTTATGGAATCCGCGATGGCGAACTGATCGTGATACACGGTTTGTTTTTTCGGCGTGAGCGGACCGTGCCGACTCGCCGAATTCAAAACATGGACTTGGTGCAAAACGTTTTGCA
>JAYVKA010000480.1:0-11769 GCA_043768885.1 Planctomycetota bacterium | reverse complement strand
GTCGAAGATCATGCCATTGGCATGGTCCGGTACGAAAACGGTGCGATCGGGCAGTTTGAAGTCAGTTGGACCTTCCGTGGCGGCATGGACTTGCGCGATGAAGTGGCCGGCACCGAAGGTACGATCTGGTTGAATCACTGGCTGCGCACCGGACTGGAAATTTATTCAGCGGGGGGCGAGGCTGACTACGTGGCGGAGAAAGCAGAATCCTCAACGGGCTGGTTGTTTCCCGTCGGCGACGAAACGTCGGCCTTGGGTTATGTCGACATGTTCGATGATGTTCTCGGATCACTGGAAAACGGCACAGCTCCCACCGAAACATTTTATGACGGGCTTGTCGTCAACGCGATCATGGACGCTGCCTACCGTTCTGTGACATCAAAAAAGTGGGAGTCAATTGACTTGCCCATTTGGCGCGGTCGTAACAACGTGGAGAATATCGCGGTACGACGGGAATTCGATTGCGAACATTACCTCGTCAAGAAAGAGCGCATGCCCGACGGAAGTAACAAGGTAATCCTGCGCAACAAATCGACTGGTGCCATCAGTCAACGTTTCGAGGGCGGTTGATTCGACAGCTTTGTCGGGGATTCCGGCACACCCGTGCGGGACTAGTCAAACCGGCAAGGACTCATTGATTTGCCAAACTGATAGAACAACTAATTTGTCATCAACATTTTGTGAGCCGTGACGCGTAAGCGGCCGGGCCGAATTGCTGCCCGGTGCCTAACGGCCCACGGCTTGCCCGCGCATCCTTGGCTTCGAACTCTGCAGTTGCTTGATGACCGAATGCCAGAAACCGAAAAATGCCTTTTGAAACCCAGCAAATCACGGGAGTCAGAAAACCAGAATTGGCCCTGACCTGTTCCCTGGGCATTCGGGAACTGTTGGATTGAAATAGGGCAAACTGATAGCGTTAAATCCGGCATCACGACCAGATTTGCCGGTCGAGTTGGCGGTAGTTGATGGCTTCGCTAAGGTGTTCGATGGTGATTTCCTGGCTGTTGTCGAGATCGGCGATGGTGCGGGAGACGCGGAGGACTTTGTCGTGAGCTCGGGCGGAGAGGCCCATTTCGTTGACGCTGACTTTGAGCAATTCCATGCAGGGCCCATCAACTTTGCAAAAATCGCGCAGCTGTCGGCTGCTCATTTGGCTGTTGTACAAAATGCTTAATCCCTGGAAACGCGCGGCCTGCATTCGCCTGGCCGATAAAACGAGTTCGCGAATCTGTGCGCTACTTGTGCCAAGTGTCGTCGAAGCGAGTTCGCGAAACTCGGCGGCTGGGACTTCGACGTGGATGTCGATGCGATCCAGAAGAGGCCCCGAGATTTTGCTCATGTAGCGTTCGATTTGGGGCGGTGTGCAATTGCATTCGCGGCGCGGATCAGTTCGATAGCCGCAGGGGCAGGGGTTCAGGGCGGCGACCAGCATGAACTCGGCCGGGAATGTTGTGGAGTTGAGCGCGCGGCTGATTGTGACGACCCGGTCTTCCATTGGCTGACGCAAGACTTCCAGCGTGCGGCGGTTGAATTCCGGCATTTCGTCCAGAAACAATACGCCATGATGAGCCATGCTGATTTCGCCAGGGGTGGGAGTGCTGCCTCCTCCGACAAGGCCTGCTTCGCTGATCGTGTGGTGCGGCGAACGGAATGGGCGACGAGCCATCAACGGCTGGCCGGGGCTCAATCTGCCGAGCGCACTGTAGATGCGGGTTGTTTCGATCGATTCGCCAGGTGTTAACGTCGGCAGCACCGTTGGAATGCGTTTCGCGAGCATCGTCTTGCCACTGCCAGGCGGGCCGAGCATTAGCAAATTATGGGAGCCGGCGGCGGCGATTGTGATTGCGCGCTTGCCCATTTCCTGACCGCGGACGTCGCTGAAATCCTCGTCGTATTTGGAAAACTCCTGAAACAGTTGCTCGAGCCGGGATGGAGTCGGTTCGATCTCCAGTTCTCCGGTAAAAAAGGCGACGGCCTGGCTGAGGCTGTCCACGGCGATGACTTCGATGTCGAGCACGACTGCGGCCTCGTGTGCGTTCTCGCGAGGGACGACGATGCCGCGAAGTTTTTGTGCCGATGCCGCGATGGCCATCGAGAGGACGCCGCGGGCAGGGCGGGTCAATCCTTCGAGTGCCAGTTCGCCAACGACCGCATAGTCTTCGGTCTTGTCCGATTCCATCTGACCACTGGCCAGCAGAATTCCCAGCGAGATCGGCAGGTCAAACGAAGCGGCCTGTTTGGGTAGATCGGCTGGCGCGAGGTTGATGACGACCCGATCGGCGGGACGGATGAAGCCGGAGTTTTCCAGGGCACGGTTGACGCGGTGAATACTCTCGCGAACTGCGGCTTCGGGCAGGCCGACCAAAATCGTTTTGGGCATCGCGGCCGGCGAGACATCGACTTCGGCCTCCACCGGCTCTGCTTCGATTCCGACCAACGAAAAAGTTTTCAGTTTGGCGAGCATGATTTTTCCCGGATGTTGTGGCGCAGTCTCTGGGGGTGTGGTTTCCGGGAATTGGTTGAGACAATACCTATTTGTATTGACCGGCGGCAGCGTCCAGCAGTTTTTTGATTTCCTTGCGAACCGAAACCGGTTCGATAATTTCCGCTTCCGGACCGAGGCTAAGTACGCGAGTCAGTGTTTCGCGCAGGTTAACGGACTGTATTGTAAGCATAACCGAATGATCCGGTTGGGGCTCGATTTTCTGGTCGGGATGCCACGGGTCTTCCTGGACCAGCCGGGCCGCGTAACCCCGGACGAGAATCTTCAGGGTTTGGACTTCCTGGCCGATCGAAACGCCAAAACTGTTGCCGACGTAACCATCCAGTTCTTCTTCAGTCGGCGGCGTGAACCGTTTGTCCAGAATTTCGGCTCTTTGAAACCGGTCGAGTTTGAATTCGCGAATTCGGGTGGCCGGGTCGCGGTCCTCATTGGCGGCGGCGATAATATAGAGGCTCGACTGGAACAGGACTGTTTCCAATGGCTCGATGATTCGAGTTCGGGGACTTTTGCCAATGCTGTGGTAGACCACTTCGACCAGCCGGTTTTCCAGAATCGCCCGATTGACGGTTTTGATGATCCCCTGCTGTTTCTCGTAGTTCTTGAACAGCACACCATGTACGCGCAACGTTCGTCGATACTTTTCGAAGTGCGATGTGACTCCGGCAGGAAGGTCGTCGCGAATTTTGCTCCAAAACGATTCGATGCCAATCCAATAAGGCGTTCCGGCCAGAGGCAACATCATCTCGCGACCAATTGAGAGTGAAATCAACTCGGTCGCCGTCGCGTTGACCCGATGGCTCTCTTTATATTTCGGCCCGAGCTTCCAGACTTTTCCGCGATCGGGAAACTCGTCCTGAACGATGTCGAACCCGGCGACCTGCAACGCTTCGATGTCACGGCGGATGGTTCGGGTGTGAATCGAAGTCAGTCCCAACTCCTCGACGAGATCGCCGCGAAGTTCATCCAGTGATTTGCCAAAGCGAACCCGTTCCAGAATCTGGAGCACGCGGTGTTGGCGGATAAGTTGTTCGTTGCGGGCCATAATTTCCCGTATTTATTGTGGACGTCCTCGTCCGTCGAATTCCGTTGAGTTTCGACGGACGAGGACGTCCATCATAGGGCCGGAATGCGGCGTGGCGGTTCAACAAAAACCAGACGGGAATTTAGGGGATTCCCTGTCGGCAACAAGCCCCTCACTCCGACACTCTCCCCCAAAACGCCATCAACATGCAGAAGTCCATGAGTGTCGATTGCTGCGACGCTGGCGTTTTCGGGGAGAGGGAGCATTCATTTGAGCGACTTCAAAAAGCAAAGTTGTTGCTTTCAAAAAATGAAATCGTGGCTAATTTCACGAAAACGCTGTGGCGTGATCATTGGTTTTCTGTGGAAGTTGTAGACGCGACAACTTCAATCGGCGACAATGCGGCGAATGTGTCAGACTGCGAATTGGTATGGCATTGATCCTTGTTTTCGGGTTTTTCAGGAGAAGGCAAATGGTATTTGGATACGGAGTGCGACTGTTTACGGCGGCGGCATTGGTTGTCGCGTTTGGACATGGTTTTGCGGCGGGTGAAGATTGGACGCGGTTCCGTGGCGAGAATGGTTCGGGTGTTGTCGCGTCGGCGAACGTGCCGAGTACATGGAGCGAGACCAGTAACTTGCGATGGAGCGTTGAACTGCCTGGCCCCGGGAGCAGCAGCCCGATTGTGCTGGGCGACCGGGCTTATGTTACTTGTTACACCGGTTATGGAGTGACCCGTGAAGACGCTGGCGATGTCGGGAAACTGGAGCGACACCTGATTTGTTTCGATCTCAAGAAGGGCAAAGAAATTTGGCGGGCAACCGTTGCGGCTTCGGAGGCCGAAGATGAATGGAAGGGTTTCATTCAGGAACACGGATTTGCCAGCAGCACTCCTGCTACCGACGGCAAACGGATTTTTATGCAGTGCGGCAAGACCGGACTGGCTGCCTTTGACTTGGATGGAAAACAGCTTTGGATCAAGCCAATGGGAGCAGAATCTGATCCTTACAAATGGGGTGACGGAGCGAGTCCAATCGTTTGGAACGACCTGGTAATCGCCAACGCCGGAATTACGGGGCACAAGATCATGGCCTTCAAGGCCGACTCCGGTGAAGTCGCCTGGGAACACGGTGATGAGAGCTTTACCAATAACTGGAGCACTCCGATTTTGGTCAAAACAGCGAACCGTGAAGAATTGGTTTGTGCCGCACCGGGAAGCATTTTTGGATTGGACCCGGCGACCGGGAAACAACTTTGGACCGCCAAAAGCACAATCGACCAGACGGTTTGTGGAAGCCTGGTCCAACACGACGGTGCCGTTTTTCTGATGGGCGGTCAAAAAGGAGACGCGATTGGCATTCGGTGTGGAGGCGATGGCGATGTCAGCGAAACTCACACCCTGTGGACTGGCAATTTGCGATCCGGCATTTGCACTCCCGTTGTGATTGACGGACGAATGTACTGGAGCAGCCAGGGAATGGCCTTCTGCGCGAGTTGTGAAACTGGCGAGGAGATTTTCCGGGAACGCATCAAAGTCGAGGGAGCTGCGGAGGAATCGGCGGAGGGTCAAAAACGTAGCGGCCCCGCCGGCGACTATGCGTCTCCAATTGCAGTTGGAAACCGGATTCTGGTTATTCGCGCCAAAGGCCAATCGCAATGGTGGGAAGCGTCAAAGGAGTACTTGCCATCGGGTGACAGTGAATTTGCCTCGGACAAAAGCCTTTACAATGGCACACCAGCCGTTGCGGGCGATGCGATTCTGATTCGCTCGAACAAAAAACTGTATTGTGTTTCGAAAGTTGATGATTCGGTCGCGAAATAAAGCGTCCGTTGGATTTCGATGTGGATTAGGTTTCCGGGCGAAACTTTGAACCTGGGTGCCAATGTGACGTTTCGGCTGAAAGCCAAAACCACGTTCAAAGATATTCGGGGGAGCAGTAAAATGACGAAAACGGGGCTGGAGGCAAATGCCTTCCAGCCCCGTTTTTTTGTCAATCGATTCCGAAACTGAGGAAACTATTTTCCGCCAGTTTCAGTTCCTTTCTCAGACTCTTTTCCGAAATCACCTGCGGTCACGACATTGATTTTTTTTGGATCGACCCGTTTGCGAAGGGCTTCGTTGACTTGATCGACAGTCAGCCTGGAAATCTTTGCGTCGCTGTTTGCCGAAAAAGACATTGTGCGATCCAGTTTCAAGTTGGCTCGCAACCGGCCCGCCAGGCCTGAATCATCCGAACGGTCACCCTTGCGGGTTTCAAGGAAGCTGTTTTTTGCGTTTTCCAGTTCAACCGCTTCGACACCGCTTTCGACCAGACGGGTCACTTCCTCTGCAATCGTCGAAACGACCTGGGTTGATTTGTCCGGTGCTGACATGGCGAACATGATCAATCCGGCCCGCTCGTCTTCAGAGTCGGCCTGAAGCATCGAACCGACCGCGTAGGACAACCCGTCGGCTTTGCGAACCCGGTCAGCCAGTCGGCTGCTAAGTGGTCCACCGCCCAGAATATAGTTGCCGATCAGCATCGCTTCATAGTCTTCGGCGTCATCACGCATCGGCATCAGCGAAGTTGCGATGTAGATCGCGTTGGCCTTGTCCGGCGTGTTGATGGTTTTCCGTTGACCGCCGGCGATATCCGGATGGGGTTCCGGAATCCGTTCGAAAGGCTGTTTGGTAACCCAGCCGTCGAACAGCGCGTTCAAATCGTCGGCAATGGTTGCGCCGTCAAAGTCACCGACAACAGCGACCTGTCCGTGTTGTCCATTGGCGAATTTGTTGTAGTGGTCGCTGACCTGTTCCGCGGTAATCGCCCGATACTCGGCGATCGACTGATCGATGTTCGGAGAATAGCGGGGGTCATCCTTGGAATAGACGTTGGTCATTTCCGACATCGCCATCATCGCAAGGAATTGCGGCTCTGACTTGGATGACTCCAGGGTGGTGATCTCCTCATTGCGAATGACTTCGAGCTCTTCCGACGAAAAAGCTGGTTCACGGAACATTTCCCTCAACAGCAGAATCGTTTCAGCCAGGTTCTTTCGCTTGGTTCGAACCGTAAAGGTCAGGCCGCCGGGGCTTCCGCCGAAAGAAATGTTGGCGCCCAGTTCGTCGATTCGGTCAGTCAACTGCTGGTAGTTCATCGATTTGGTGCCGCGAGACATCAAATCGGGCATGACGGTCGAAACCAGTCGCTGTCCCATCAGGCTTTGCAAATTCCCGTATTGCAGTTCGCCGCTGATATAGACCAGCGAGCCACGTGTCTTTTTGGGTAGCAGTGCGAACTTGACTCCGGACTCGAGTTCTCCGGTCGTAGTTCTTGCATCAATGTTTGCCGGAGTCGGTTCAAAGTTCTCACCTTCCGAGATTTTTGCACGACCCTTGTAGTCGGCCAAAAGCTCGTTCAGATTTGGACCCTGTGGAATGCGGGCCCGAACCGGTTCCGCTGTTGGAAGAAATTGACCGACCGTCCGGTTTGCAGTTACCAAATAGGCTTTCGCAACACGCTGAACGTCGGCAGCTGTCACTTTCTCCACACGGTCGCGATGCAGGAAATAGAGCCGCCAGTCACCGCTGGCTTGCCACTCGGTCAAACCGATTGCGACGTCCTCGGTATTGGCGAATTCCATTTCACGCTGTTTTACCAGGCTTTGAACGGCCCGTTTGACTTCTTCTTCAGTCACTCCCGATTCACCAATTCCCTGAACATTTTCGGTTAATACCGATTGAACCTGTCCAATATCCTGGTCAGCGTTCAATTGAGCCAGACACAGAATCAGGCCTGGATCGTGTCCCGCCAGGCACATCGAGAGAACGCTGGATGCCATTCCTGGTTTGACCAGCTCCTGATAGAGCCGTCCGGCAGGTTCCGTGCCGAGGATTTCGGACAGGACTTCCAGGGCTGCGTAGTCTTCGTGGGCCGCGTTCGTAATGTGCCATGCCGCACCGACCAAGGGCACTTCGCCGACACGCCGCAACGTGACGAATCGTTCACCGTCCTGGACAGGTTCTTCGGTCCAGGTTTTTGGCAGCTGGCGTTCCGGTAGTTGCAATTTGCCAAAATACTTTTGCAGGTATTCGAGTGCCTTGGCTTCTTCAAACTGCCCAGCGACGATAATCGAGATATTGTCGGGCTGATAAAATTTTGCATAGAAGGCCCGCAGGTTTTGAATTGGCACCCGTTCGATATCGGTGCGGTTACCGATGGTCGATTTGCCATAGTTGTGCCATTCGTAAGCCGCTGCAACGACTCGCTGCATCAGAATGGCCATCGGGTTGTTTTCGCCGATTTCGAACTCATTACGAACGACGGTCATTTCCGACGCAAGCTGTTCGCTGTTGAAGTTGCTGTTCAGCAAGCGGTCGGCTTCCATGCGAATTGCGAACTCAAGGTTGTCATCGCTGGCGGGAAGTGTCTCGTAATAGTTTGTTCGGTCGAGCGAAGTCGTGCCGTTCATGTTCAGAACGCCACGGTCCTTGAGCAGCTTGGGGATGTCCTGATGATCGGGTGTTCCCTTGAACAGCATGTGTTCCAGCAGGTGAGCCATGCCAGTCTCGCCATAGCCTTCGTGCCGCGAACCGACCAGCACAGTCATGTTGACCGTAAATTGCGGTTTGGACTGGTCGGGGAACAGGAGAACCGGAATTCCATTGTCCAGTCTGTATTCCGAGATCCCTTCGACGTCTCCGACCTTCTTCAGGTTTTGGGCTTCGGTCCACGGCTGGAACGCAAACAGGGCAAACAGAATCGCTCCGGTAGAAACCAATAATCGCCTCATTACGCTACTCCCTAAAATATTTTGACGGGAAAAATGTTCATCGAGCATGAACACGTGTTTTGATTGTCCGGATTTCGAAAGCCAAAGCTGCCGTGTTAAAAATTGAAATCAATGTGGCAGGTTACAACGCCAGACAAGTCAGGCGCCAACATCAGCCGCGCCCAATCCAATGAAGTCGGTCCAATCAATTCGGTGATTGGCAATTCACTTAATCGTTGACAAACGCGGAATCGCCGTTTTAGTAGGACGCGGAAAGGCTTCGAAACCCGCGAATGGCTGTTCGGAATGGTCATGAAATTCTACTGCGTCTGTGAAAATGTCGAAAGTGGCGGCGAAAACCTGTTTCGTCACGCAATTGCCGAATACCTGTTTTTGCGTCGGGCTCCTCCGGGAAATGGAAGCCGTCAACGCGACAAATCCGGTTTCAAGGTTGACGAAATTGCAATTGCAAACCACAACTTTGATGAATTGGCAAATCAAACCAGGGGCAAAGTAACGTGTCGGAAGAAAGACGCAATCTGTTTCAGGCGTTGAGCAGCGTTATCCAGCGCAGAAAAACAACCAAGGTACTGGCGGACCCGGCGGATCCGGTTTCGTTGAATAGAGAGAAGCTGGAAAGCGTTGAAGCTGCGGTCCGCGAATCGGTTCGGGTTGCGGCGATGGCTCCGTTTCATCACGATCGAAAAACGGACGGGCTGGCGGAACCCTGGCGAGTGACGATTCTTTGGAATGAAACCTGTCGATGTCTGGCGACCGAATTGCCAGGATTGATCGTGCTGCCCCCCAACAATCGGCTGCCGAATTTGATGAGCGGATGTGCGGCGGCGGTTTTTGTTTCGTGGTTGCCTGCGGAAGCGATGGCTGATTCGGAAAAAGAGCAACATGTGAACGTGGAGCATGTTGCCGCCACGGGAGCTTACGTTCAGAATCTGCTGCTGTTGCTGGAGGCGCAGGGACTGGAAAGCTATTGGGCGAGTGCCGGGTTGCTGGCATCTCCCGCAGTCTTGAATCGCCTGAACTTCCCCGACAACCAAAAAGTTCTGGCCGTTGTCTATGTCGGTGTTCCGGGGAGTGGCAAGCCGGGCACTCAGCGGCTGGGCGGCAAGAATCGTGTGAACCGCGGTGACGCTGGCAGGTTGACCCGGGAAATCAACAAGCTCGACTGATTCTGACAGTCACACGAATTCGATTTGCCAGCCTTCAGAATCAATAGTAGATCCGGTCGCGACGGCGGGACTTTTCGCGTTCCCGTTTCCGATATGACCACCATCCGGCCACGGCGAACGCTGCGGCCAGGAATACTGGCGACGACGGTTCCGGAATGGCAACGAAGCCTTGAATGTTCAGGGTCCAGCCAACGATTCCGCCGGTGTCGCTCCCGGCGTTGTCGGAAATATTGAGCGTCCATAAACCAGCCGTTGACGATCCATTGAACGTGGTAGCGAAAGAACGGAACGAATTGTCTCCCGCCTGGGCCGAATAGGTTCCGTTGGCGACGATCGCGTTGTTCCCTACGTTCGCCGCGGCGGCAGAAAAATCGGCTCCGCCATTGGCCCAAATGTAAACATTTGCCAGGTTGCTGGAATCGCCAAAGGCCGTGGCGGGGAAACCTGGGCGATCGAACAAAACGATGGATCCGCCTGGTCCCGAAAGAGTTCCAATCAGGTCGCCCACATAGGTATGTCCCGAAGTGCCGGCGACGATTGCCCCGAAGTCAATCGAGATGCTCATCCCCGTGATGATTTCGTTTTGGGTGAACGTAATCGATGAGGAAAAACCACTGGGGTTGTTATCGGGGATTGCTCCGCCGGATCCAAAACCAATTACGTCGGCATGCATGGGCGCGAATGCTGTCAAAGCAATCGCCACAGTCAAACAGGAAATCGCAAACGGCAGTTTGCGTTTGTGCGGCAACAGTCTCATCAGGCGGATAACCTCCGATGGAATCTGTCCCGGCTACGATCCCGCGCATTGGAACATGGCCGGGCGAGCTGCTACGACAACGTGACAGCACCCGGCGAATGGTTCGCAACTGCCCGGGGGCAAAAGGGCCCGAACGGATTACATCCAGTCTTAAGGAATTGAATCGGCAAAAGTGCTATCGGCAAAACTTGCTTGCATTGCCGGAAAGAATTTATATCCGACCAGGATGTATTGCCTGTATCGATAAAACCGTCGAACCGTTTTCAGGATATCGGAGAAGTTTCAGGGCGGGTCGGCGTGCGGGCAAGGGGCGGATGCGGCGGTTTGATATCGCCCTCAGCCAGCATCGACTTTTCCGGATGTTAGGGTTGTGCCGGTCATTTTTGCTACGCAAGAGGTAACGATTTTGCCGAAGAACCGGATTGTAGGTCTTCAGGTGGGAAACTGCGCGCTGCAATTATTGCATCGTTGGGCAGTCTGGATTGGCCCTGTACTTACTCCTAACTCCGATTCGCTTTGGGAAACAAACGATGACTCGTTTCGCATTCATTTGGAAGCCGGCCCGCGCCTCATTGTTCAGCCTGATTTGCACAGGTGCTCTGGTTTCGGCCGCGCAGCTGGGCTTTTGTCAGAATTTTCAGTTCAGTCAGCTACCCAAAGACAACGGGTCCGCTCCCGTCCAAAGGGGAACTGCAGTCGAGCAGGATCCTGCTGTTGCCGACGGAAAATTCGGAGCGTTCCCCCAGTCCGAAGCGGGAAAGGTAGAGCAAGCTTCGTTTTCGAAACCGGCAATATCTGCCAAATACAAGTTGCAGCTTTCGTCATGGCGCGAGATTGAACACAAGCTGATGAATTGCTGGATTGGCCAGATTCCGCAAGTAACCGAAGGCGGCCTGATTTCCGCATTCCAGATTCCAGGCACCAAAGCCGGAGCCGAATTGCGAGTCAATCGTCAAACCGGAGAAGTCTCGTTTATCGGCGAGCCCGAACTCGTTGGCTCGTGGAAGAAGTGCATGACGTTGCTGGACCGATACGACGCCGAGGTGCCAGGAGGAAAAGTCGAACTGGTATCGCTCAGGAAACTTCGCCCGGAACTTGCTTCGACAGCCGTGCGATTGATGGCTGGTAAAACCGGAACCGGTGAAATGCCAGCGACTGGTCTGCTTGAGCCACGCCAACCCGGTGCATTGCCGACTGCCCGTCAACAGGGTTTGCAAGGTGCCAATCAGGACGTTCAGGATGTCGTCAATCTTCCTTTGCAGGGCGGTCGCAATCAGGGAAACATCATCTCGCAATTGGCCGGCGATGAGGCCTTGCAGGTTGTTGGAAACGTCACGGTTCAGGTTCTTCCAGAATTGGGAATCGTCCTGATCAAGGGGGACAACCAGGATGACGTTGCCAGAGTCAAGGCGATGATTGAGAGAATTGTGACGCTGTCCGAAGAGAACCAGCCGATTATCAAACGTCGTGAGTTAATCAACTCTGAACCGACTCCGATGGCAGAGCAGGTGAAAGCGGTTTACGACGCGGCTTACGCTGCCAACCAGGG
>JAYVKA010000479.1:0-4714 GCA_043768885.1 Planctomycetota bacterium | reverse complement strand
TCGTTCAGGACGGACAACGGAGAAGTTACGTTCGTGAAAACTGGATTCGACGCGGAATCGGGGCTGGCATTTATCCGGGCGGGAAAAGGTCCGGCGATTTTGCTGGTTCATGGATTTCCGCTCGATTCGTCGATGTGGCACGGGCAGATTGGGCAGCTTGCCGAATCGTCAACGGTGATCGCCGCCGACCTGGCTGGATTTGGCGGAAGTGAACTGCGTGAGGCGACAGTTTCGATGGACAGTCTGGCCGATCGCCTGGCAAGGATGTTGCCGGGCATTGGCGTTGTTGAGCCGGTCGTTTTCTGCGGCCATTCGATGGGCGGATATGTCGGATGGTCTTTTTTGCGACGGCATCGGGAAAAGCTGCGCGGGTTGGTTCTTTGTCATACCCGGTCTGCGGCGGACTCCGAAGTTGTGGCGCGGGGCCGGCGACAAACAGCCCTGCAGGTATTGGAGTCTGGTGCCAAAAAACTGGTGGACGACATGCTTGGAAAACTGTTGTCGCGAAAGACCGGAATTGAAAACCCGCATGTAATGGAGCAGCTACAGGCGATCATGAATTCGGCACGTCTCGAATCTGTTGCCGCCGCACTTTTGGCAATGGCCGGACGTGTCGACTCGACACAGCTGCTGCCGCAAATTGATTTTCCGGTATTGGTTGTTGCGGGGGATCACGACCAGATTACGCCTGTCGATGAAATGCGGGAAATGGCCGAAAAGATTCCGGGATCAACATTTGAAACTGTTGCAGGAACAGCGCATCTGGCACCGATGGAACGGCCCGAAGAGTTCAACCGGATTTTGGCCGAATTCCTGAGCCGGCTTTAAGTCGGCGTTTGTCGCCGTCCAGGATGCTGAAACGCGTTTCGGTGCGGGCAACGGTCAGTGTTTCGGGAAAAGTATGAAACGCCCGCACGATCACGAACTCTGAAAACGCCTGAAAGTTGACGTAGCTGATCGCTCCAATCGAAATCGGATGGGTAGGGCGAAATCGATGCACCAGCCCCTCACATTCTCCCTGCTCGTCCAGTTGCTGCTGGATCGTCAAAAAAACCTTGGGCTGGATGCTCTCCAGCTGAAACTTGCTGTGCCATCCAACCCGGTCGCCGACCAGAATTTCGTCACACTGTTTGACGTCCGGTGTGCGCGACAACAAGCGCAAGTGATCGGGCAACTCGTGGTCCATGCTCGCACAGACTTCGGTCAACAGCACGTCGCCGGTATGAAAAGTGATACAGTGCCCGGCCGTCGTGATTTCGGTCTTGAGTACATAATGTTCCCGTTCAAATTGCCTGACGGCGCAGATTTCCAGCAGCTCCGGATGAACGGAACGCTGGAACAGGTGCAAACCTGGCTCGGCGATTTTGGGACGAACGGATAACACGGCAACTTTCAGAAAACCTGACCAACTTCCCCGAAACAAACAACGTTGAAACCATTTTCAACAGCTCCAATTCCAGGGTTTGCGACGCACAGACCTGGATCAGTATGCATCATCGGCAATTTCCGGCAACCGCATTATAAACCAGAAAAACAGGTCGGGTGAAATACCGGTTTTCAATTCCAGATTTCTGGCTCAAATGCTATTGACTTTGCTTGCGCCAGACGTAGAAGCAAGCGTCAATCAGGAGTTGGGTGGACGACCGGTCTGGGCCTACAGCAAAGACACGACGTTGTACACGCAGTGAATCCCAATGGCCAAAGCCAGCCCGCGGGACAAATAGACCGTTCCAAAGACCATTCCCACACCGAATCGGCAAAAAAATCCCGCGACATCAATGGACTCGCCGACAGGATTTAGCATCGAATAGTGGATGGCGGCAAAAAGGAGACTGACGACAACGACAAGGCCAGCCTGGACATTTCGGTGACAAAATCCAAGCCGTCGCGCAAGTGCGATTCCGCCGCCCAACATTCCCAGGCGAAAAAAAACTTCTTCATGAATACTGGCAGACACTACCGCCGCCAGCGATGGAATGGCCAGGTTCATCTGCGCTGCAATTGACCAGGCGAATTCGTTCTCAATTGCACCAGTGAATGATGCCAGTCGAAATACCTTGACAATCACCGCAAGCACCAGACCAATCGCAATGGATTCGCCGATCAACGCGAGCATGGTTTGCGACTTGACCCGCCAGGAATCGCCACGGCGATAATGCCACGCAAGGAGAACGCCCAACGTCAAAACGGGTAACACAAGAATCTGGTTCAGATGAACGTGCGAGATCAACCAGTCGAACCACTTCTCCAGTCCACATCGTGTCATCGTACGCGGACCGAAAAGATAAACCAGTTCACAGGCCAACATCAGAACCCCGGCGATCAGAACCGCTGGCGCAGTCCTCGCACCGTCTGCAAAATACTGCTTCCACGGATTGGTGCGAACGCGATTGGATACTTCGCGGCGGACTTTCGCGGATTCTGTTCGGGCAGAGTTCATCAGTTTCGAAAGATTGCGTTCGTGAAATCGTTTTGGGGAGCGGTACTTTAGCCACAATGGCCACGGGGACCAACGCGAATAAAACCGCGAAAAAACCGGTTTTTAGATTGAGTCTGAATTCAAATCCCAATTCACAGGCTGAACGCCGCGTTCAACCAGCCATTCGTTGGCCCTTGAAAACGGCTTGCTTCCAAAAAAACCGCGATATGCTGCCAATGGTGAAGGATGTGGTGCGACGATTTGAAGTTGTGCCGGGTTGAGCATCGAAGTTTTCACTTCGGCCGACTTGCCCCACAACATGAAAACCACTGGTTGGGAAAATTGCGAAATAGCCCGGATCACGGAATCTGTAAACCACTCCCATCCCCGGCCTGCGTGACTGAGCGGTTCTCCTTCGCTAACGGTCAAGATCGTGTTCAGCAGCAACACGCCTTGCTTGGCCCAACCGGTCAAGTCACCATTTTCTGGCGGCTCGATTGCAAGATCGTACTGTAACTCCTTGAAGATGTTTCGAAGTGATGGGGGAGAAGGATTTCCGGGGCGGACACTGAACGCCAAACCATGGGCCTGTTTGGGACCGTGATACGGGTCCTGGCCAAGGATCACAACTTTTGTCTGCTTCGGCGGGGTCAGCCGAAAACATCCGAAAACTTGCGATCGCTCCGGATAAATCGTTCGCGTTTTTCGTTCCTGATCGACGAAACACTCCAATTCAGCCCATTCGTCCTGATCGGTCAAAGGCAGAACCCATTCCGACCAGGGATTTTCGATTGGCCAGGCTTCGAGAAGCGAACCGGTTTTTTGAGCCGTGTTCATATCGCCGCCATTTGTTCCTGACGCGTCGGCCGAAAATCAATCAGGTGCAATTCGACTTTCCGCATTCCGCGGAAATCGTTAATCATCGGCTTGAATGCCAGGTCGTATCGGGACGTGCCGTCCCTTTGCAGCGCCTCGAGCCATTCCGATTTTCCAAACGCGACACATCGAAGTTGAACGCCGTCCTGGCGCACAACCAAAGACAAGTGCCGCCCATCGCTTCCCATCGTTTTCGGCTCTCCCACCAGCTCCAGTCCTGTAGCACAAAGTACCGGGCGCGGGTTTCCAGCTCCAAATGGTGCAAGTTTTTCGAGTTGAAAAACTGTTTCCGTAGTCAGTTGGCAAAGCGGGGCTTCGACGTCGATTTCCAATTCGGTGATTCTTTCCTGTCCGCCTAGTTGCAACTCCACTTGTTCCAGAAACGCCTCCCGAAACTGGTTAACCTTGTCTGGCATGATTTGCAGACCGGCCGCTGCTCGATGCCCGCCAAATTTGACGAGGTGTTCGCTGCAGTTTTCCAGGGCCTGGTACAGATCGATGCCCAGTGCCGACCGTGCGGAACCGGTTTGGGGTCCGTCACTGACTGGATCCAGCGAAATGACCACGACTGGCCGATGGTGTTTTTCCGCCAATCGGCCAGCAACAATTCCGATCACGCCTTTGTTCCAGTCGCTGCCGGCAATCACGATCGCCGGATCACGTACTGGATCGAAATCTGCATCGATAGTCTTTCTCGCCGCGATCATAATCGATCGTTCGATGCTGCCGCGACTGCTGTTCAGGTTATCGATGTATTCAGCGAGTTCTGCGGCACGCGGTATCTGGTCTGTCACGAGAAGTTCAACGCCCAGTGAGCCTGGACCCAGTCGGCCAGCCGCATTCAAGCGCGGGCCGAGTGCGAATCCGATGTCTTCGGCGGAAAGCGGTTTCTCAGGATTGATTTTTGCCAAACGCGAAAGTGCAGTCAGCCCCACTCCCCCGTAGGATCGCAAAAGATTCAGACCGTGATAAACCAGGATGCGGTTTTCACCGGTCAATTGAACGACGTCGGCAACCGTACCGATTGCTGCCAGTGCAATTGACTGAAACAGCTGGTCACGCATGGCCGGTGGAAGTTTTTCGCTTCCCGACCGCTGTTGAAACAGGGCCCAGGAAAGCTTGAAAGCGACTCCCGCGCCGCACAAATGCGGGAAGGGGTAGATGCTGCCTGGCAACGCCGGATGAACGATTGCGTTTGCGTTGGGCAATGTTTCTCCCGGATGGTGATGATCCGTAATGATTACACCCAGTCCGAGTTCACGTGCCAGCGCGACGTCATCAACACTTGCGATGCCACAATCGACCGTCACAAGCAATTGACCACCGCGACCGGCCAGTCGGCGAATCTGTTCTGCGTTCAGTCCATATCCGTCATCGATTCTGCTGGGAATGAAATAGCTGACATCGGCCCCCAGCAGT
>JAYVKA010000478.1:0-8520 GCA_043768885.1 Planctomycetota bacterium | reverse complement strand
AATTGGTTCCGGCTCATCAATAATTTCGTGACCTGACTTCGAACTGAATTCACGATTCCCTCGTAAAAACCGTGAAATTGACACCTTCACAGGGCTGGTCCATCAATTGTGAATCGAATTGATTCAAATTGATCTTTCGGATCCATTCGGCCGCCGATTCCAAATTACACCAAGAAAAAGTGATCGATTCGACTTGCACAAACCAATCAACTTTCGAAATCGTACGCAACACGGCGTAATTCTGTGCACCATCGCCGCCGGTTGCGTCGTTGGCATACAGGTATCCTCGGCCAGAGTTCCCTACGCCATACGTGACGAGCGGGAAGACCTGTGCAAGGCGATATACCCGGCATCAGCTGCGATGCCCACGCCGTCGGGGAGGGACTGTAGGATTGCCCGCCGTGTTGTCGCATCGAATCGACCAGGAATTTGTTGGATTTCGGAAGCGGTTTTGTCAACTTCGGGAAATGTTTTACGCGCCCGTTGCGAGTCCGGTGATGACCATTCGTGATTGCCCCCGTTTTCTGAGGCTTTTCGTTCTTTCCATTCGGGACTCATAAGCCCTATGCCAATTTTCCGGCTGCCTTGGCATCGGTTTCGAGTCGTTCAACGATTCGCTTTTGTTCATCCGGCGAAAGCTGGCGGAATGCACGAATCAGCCGGTCAATCGGGTGGTTGGCCTAAACCGGCCAGAATGGATTCGAGAATCGCACGCTGTTCCGTCACATCGAACCGACCAATAATCGACCGGATTTCAGCGACGGCTATTGAGCCTGTCGAATTGTCACTGGTAACAAAATCGCAGCGCGGCGATTCCCCTGACTCCGAAACCCTGTTATTTTGGGGGTCGTGGGTGTCGGGTTCGGTTCCTCTCACCGCTGTTTGAGCCTGCTGACCAATGCATTTCAGCGCGTTATGCGGCAGGACTTTTTTCTGATCCGGGAATCCGGGAAGCAATCTTTGTGTACGATTTCCGGTCATTGAGGTAATACTGTTGTCCGAAGTCAATCGACATGCCCGAACCCGGCGGGATCATTACAGCGAGACGGCTGAGGATTATGTCGAGGCGATTTACGAAATTCTGCAGTGGCAGGAATCGTGCCGAAATGCGGACTTGGCCAGGCACTTTGCCGTTTCGGCTGTGACGAGCAGCAAGATTGTTAGCCGGCTGGTTTCGGAGGGGCTGGTGAGTTCGGAACCCTATGGTCCAGTGTCGCTGACGGAAACTGGACGAACGCTGGCAAAGACGTGCCAGTCCCGCCATCAAACGGTCGTTCGGTTTCTGATTCGGCTGGGAGTGCCGGCTGAAATCGCGGAAATGGATGCCGAAGGGATTGAGCATCACATCAGCGAAGCAACCCTTCAGTGCATGCTGGATTTCATCGACCGGCCGCGATGACCGTTTGACCTTGCGTGCTGGCACTTCCTGCAACTATTCTCCGCGGCCCTGTGCATGGAAGCGCTGTTGTCCGAAAGGGAAATCGTGTTGCAAAATCTGTTTTTTCTGTTTTTTCTCGGCGTCGGTATTCCGGTATTGGGCCAGTCGCCAGAGATTCGGTCGTTCGAAGACGAACCGGTTGAGTCCCGATTGATTCGCGTGACGGGTGAAATAGCTCGAACAGGAAAACTTGTCCGGAGAATCGATGCCCAACAGGAATCGCTTCGCGAAGAAATCAACGCCGGTGGCCTGAACCCTGGAAACCGGCTGATGCTGGAAGAAACGCGACGAAGTCTGCCATCCGTCGCGACCAGCCAACAGCGGATCGTTTGGGAACAGCAGGAGAACCGCTGGCTGAAATTGCAAATTCTGGAACTGGAACAAAACGTTGACCTGGAGTTGAATAGTCCGGCAGGAGTTGCGGCAGATCACGCTCAAGTGCCTGGCGAAAACGACGTGTTGCACAAAATGCACGAGTATTCGGTCGCTTTGGGAAAGCTGGCGGTCGCGCACCAATCGCTGATCGACTATGTTCGTTCAATGCACATCTTTCTGGACAGGCAATTGTTGTGGGTAGCGAATGTGCATCCGGTTTCGCTTTCGGATTTCAAACAATTGCAAGTTTGCACAACACAATTGGGGAACCCAAAACCCTGGCTGGAGTTGGGGCGGCGGTTTGCATCGCGGCTGAATGACGATCCGTGGCAGTTGGGAGTAGTGGTTTTGCTGGTGATCGCATCCGGAGTGACGGCTCATCGATTGGGTGGAGATTCGGTCGGGCGAAACAAGGAAAAACCAGTACCCAATTGATCCTTGGCAACTGGAAAAAACAGGTTTGGCATCTACGGATGTTGCCAGAGATCTCCGTAAAGCAGGATCTTTGGCAAGATCTACCCCCGGCCAGTATTCAGGTATTGAAAACAACCATGTCGAACGATCGAAAACCAGCATCTTTTTTGCGAATACTCCGGCAAATTGCCGCAACATTGTGCGCCGCGCTGCCAGTGCCGATCGTGTTGGTGTTTTTCATGATTCAGGTTCGCGGATTGGGATCGGATCAGGTTCTGGGATGGCCCCTGTACCAGGCGGTCTGGATGATCGTTCCCGAAGTGACCGTTGCGTTGTTGTTGGTCGCTATTTTTCATCCGCGTGGATTGGCTGAAGAAACCTTTGAATGGTCACCCGAAATTTGCCGGGCACTCTACCGCAACGCGTGGACTCTGGCATTGATTGTAAGCCCTTTGTTGGGTGCGACCGTGTTCTTCCGGTATTGGGAAGGTGGCGCGTTTGGTGCGTCGATGGGGCGGTTTGCCTTGATGGCTTCGATGTTTGTGCTGGGCCAATCGATGTGGGGCACAGGCAACATGATTATTCGCTGGGTCGATTCGAGACCTCTGGGACAACGGACGTTTTGGTTTGCTGGGGGAAGGCTGTTTCGTGTTCTGGCGACCGGGATTCCAATGTTGTTTGTTTTTCTGGCCGCCATCGGATTTCAATACGCCGCGGAACAGCTTGGAACCCGCATGGTCTGGACGGTATTGGCTGGTTCGGCTTTGTTGCTGTTGGCCGGCCTGATTACTCGTATGGTCGATGTGCAGCGAAGCTGGTTGCGTCGCCGAATCGTCGCCGATGGAGCCGTCGCGCGACAGCAACAATCGGAGCTGATGGAAAACACGAACCATGTCATGCGACTGGTGCAGATCGCGACCATCGTCATGTTGGCTCTGTTGGTAAATCAGGTTTGGGCCGACGTCGTTCCGTTGGGAGCGGCCCTGGACCAGTTTCATTTGTGGCCCAAGTCATCGGATGTTGCGACGGAAGCAGTTACGGGATTGCCGGCGAACTGGATTACACTTCGCCATTTGATTATGGCCGGCTTTACTCTGGTTCTAACATTGGTTTCCAGCCGAAACCTCCCCGGATTCATCCAGGTGATGCTGCCGGGTGCTTTGCCCCTGGACAAGGGTGGTCGCTATGCGATTACGTTTGTTGCCAAGTATTTGGTTGTGCTAACGGGTTTGGTGCAGGTTGCAATTCTGTTGGGTTTTCAATGGGCGAGAGTGCAGTGGTTGGTCGCCGGACTAACAGTCGGCTTGGGGTTTGGGCTTCAGGAAGTCTTTGCCAACCTGGTATCGGGGTTAATTATTTTGATGGAGCGGCCGATTCGGGTTGGAGACCATGTTTCCGTTAACAATGTGACTGGGACGGTCACGAAAATGGCACTTCGCGCGACAACGATTCAGGATGCGGACCGTCGCGAGTGGATTGTGCCCAACAAAAAATTCATCACCGACGACGTGATGAACTGGACGTTGTCCGACACAGTCTCGCGGGCCGTGTTTCCGATCAGCGTGATTCACGGCAGCAACACTTTGCAAGTCCAGGAAATTCTGTTGACTCAAGCCAAAGCGAATCCGAACATTCTCGATTACCCGGAACCGACGGTCGTGATGGCGAAGATCGGCGGGGCGTCGCTGGATTTCGAGCTGCGGGTGTTTTTGCCATCGCGGTCGGTTTACACGAAAGTCCAGAACGACTTGCTGGTAAAAATCGAGCAGGAATTCCGGGCAAACGGCGTTGAAATGGAACTGCCGATGTTCGAAGGCCAGCAACGCGGCCGAAGGGACAAATCGAGACGGCGGGTTCGCAAAAAAAGGAACCGCGTCGAACAGCAGGCGAATTCGAAATCAGAGCCGGTGTCAGAATTCTGGCCTTCCTATATTGCCAATGTGGAAGACTTGAAAATATCGAGCGTGCTCAATCCGGCTGATTTGCGGATGGTTTTGGATGACTTGAATCATGACTCGCGACCCGATGACCGAGCTGACGTGGTGTTCGAGTCTCGCAAAGCAGCGTAACCGTTCCGCCACTTTCGGCAATGATTTCGTCGAGCAAATTCTAGCGCTCGATTTTGTACTCGTCGATTTTTCGATAGAGCGTTGCGCGGCTGACGCCGAGGAGGCTGGCTGCTTCCGGGACGTTTTTGGCGGTGCGTTCGAGGGCTTGGACGATCAACTTGCGTTCCCAATGATCGATCCGCAGTGATTCCAGTTCGCCACTGGCCGAAGCCCGGATACCGAGATCGCTGACCTTGATCTCATTGTCTTCGGCCATGACGACTGCGCTGTCGATCACGTTTCGCAGTTGCCGGACATTTCCGGGCCAGCTGTAGGACAACAACGCCTTTCGTGCACCGTCCGAAAGTCTCAGGTCGGCCTTGGCGTGTTGCTGCCGAAAGTGAACGAAGAACCGGTCGATCAACAACTGAATGTCGGTGCCCCGGTCGCGCAGCGGAGGCAGAAGCAACTCGTAAACGCTCAGCCGGTAATACAGGTCTTCGCGAAACCGTTTCTCTGCCACGAATTCCTGGAGGTCGCGATTGGTCGCACAGATCACGCGAACATCGACCGAAATCGTTTCGCTGCTGCCCACGGGCATAAACGAATGGCCTTCCAGAATTCGAAGCAGCTTGGCCTGGCCTTCCAATGTCAGCTCGCCGATCTCATCCAGGAACAGTGTTCCCATATCAGCCTGCTGGAACCAGCCGTTGTGATCGCGGTCGGCGCTGGTAAACGCTCCTTTGCGGTGCCCAAACAGTTGGCTCTCCATCAGTTCGCGGGGTATCGCGGCACAGTTGACCGACAGCATTGGCCGCTCGGCACGCGGACCACTTTTGTGAATCGCACGAGCCACGAGTTCTTTTCCGCTTCCGCTTTCACCCCTAACAAGGACGCAACCGGAGGCCTTTGAAACCCTGCCAATCCTGGACTTTAACTCCAGCATCGCCGGGCTCTCGCCCAACAAATCATCCGACTCGCAGGTCTTTGCCGCCAAACTGGAATGTTCGGCCGCCAGGGCAGCATGTCGGTTCGCATGACGAAGTGCACGGGTCAAAATGTTTGCCAATGCACTCGCCAATTCGACGTGCGAATCGTCGAACCTTTTTCCATTGCGGTAAAGATGTATCGCACCGGTCACCTGTTGATCCGTTTCGTCCGGGTCGCCGGAATTGGCAATCAGAGGAACGCAAATCGCATCGGCAAACGACTGGCCTTCTTTGCTCGAATCGTACTCGACCCGAATCGCATGTTTCTCGTGGACGACCCGTTTGGTCAGGTCTTTTTTCAGCTGTAGCAGGTCGGCCTGGTCTTCGGGCATCACGACTTTGGGCTTCAGTTCCGAATCGTCGTTCAGCCACAACAACCCAACCACATCGGCACCAGTACGTTCCATCAACCGTTCCAGGCTGATTCGAATTACCTGTTCGGGATCCTGAACTCCCAGCAATTTGACCGAAAGCTGAAAAAGAAAGAAAACGTCCTGCCCAAGATTGCTCCCTTTCAGGAATCGCAAAGTGTATTGGCCAAAGTCGGCGGTGTTGTGTGATTTGTCAAAGACGATGGTTGTCGAAATCGGCACACCGTCGGCTGTTTTCTCGCCCGCGTCGAGGATTTCCGGCTGTTGTTCCAGGAACAAAAACTGGCTTCCGCCGATGCGGATTTCCGAGCCTTGTACGATCCGGGCGTTTTCGATGCTTTGGCCGTTTACGAATGTGCCGTTGCTGCTGCCCCGGTCAACGATCCACCATTCGTCACCGTTGCGGGAAATCGCTGCGTGAATTCTGGAGCTTTGTGGGTCGCTGAGGGCGATGTGACATTGCCAGTCACGACCGAGCAGGTTTTCGGTGTTGTCGTCCAGTTCGAAACGTGCGCCAGTATTGGAACCGGCATTCATGACTAGATAGGCGGTCACTGGCTCAGATGGTTTGGGAATGTGGGTCGAAATCCGGTAATTCCATAACGGTAGCAAATTCCGGCCTGCCTGGAATGCGAGGCGGTCAAATGCAGGAATTTCGGGTGACAACCACCGATTCACTCCTGACTTTTCGAACATGTGGAATTCCTGGCGGCTTCCATAGGATCCACCCAAATTCACTGGGCTTACAGGTTTCTGGTCCCGATTTGCACCAAAATTTCCTTTTCGTCGGCAGTAGTCAAGTTTTGTTCAGGGGTTCAGCCGCTGCAAGCGACCGTATGGAACGGCGGATCGATATTGTCCCGGTCCTGTCCGCCCTTTACCATTGGGCTGGAATCTCAAGCCAGTTCGCCGCAGGTTTTCCGGTTTCGCGAGACGTGGGCCTTCCGCCGACTTCGATGCCTGAATGTTCATGCCCGGACTGTACACCCTGAGCTTGGGAAATTGCCATGTGCTCTGGAAGAGCAATAACTCGTCCAGTCACCTTCGGCCGCCCATGTCCAGCCGATCATCCAGTGGATACTGATTCCACAATGATCCGGGTTTTGGGACCGATCCTCGTAGCCATCGAAATACGGAAAAACAGAAATGAAACATTCGCTTCGCAACCTGTTAGTGTGCAGCTTTGCCCTTCTCATCATTCCAGTCCTTGGTCTGGCCCGGCAAAACGATGAAGATTTTGGAAAGCCGAGTTCGTACGACCAGCAATCTGCCCGGTTCGTTACGTTACTGATGGAGCGTCAGCATTTGCTGAACCATCCGGTCGATAACGAAATCGCGGAGCGTGCAATCGACCAGTTTCTGAAAACTCTCGATCCGATGAAGAGCTACTTCCAGACATCGGACATCGTGGAGTTTCAGAAGTACAAGGACTCCTTTGATGATTCGATCCGCGCCGCAGACTTCAAACCAGCCTTTGAGATCTTTAACCGGTACCTGCAACGCGTTGACGAATGCACTCTGGTGGCGACCGAATGGCTGGACGGGCAACACGACTTTGCCGTTGACGAGGACATGGTCAACGAACGTGAACTGATTGACTATGCGGCCGATACGGCCGACGTCAAGGAACGCTGGCGCAAGCGGATCAAGTACAACTTGCTGGTTGCGATGGCCGAAGACAAGGCACTTGCAGATGCCAAGGCGCGAAAAGACAAGGAAGTAAATGCGGATGACGATCAGAAACCATCGACTCCGGCCGTTCCGCGACTGGCTCCGAATGAGCGGCTGAAAAAGCGCTACCAGTCAATCGCCCGTCGAATGCACCAAATGGACAACGATGATGTTGTCGAAATGTTCATCTCGTCGGTAACCACCAGTTTCGATCCGCACACGACCTACATGTCAAAAAAGAACTTTGAAAACTTCATGATCATCATGGGGCTAAAGCTGGAAGGGATCGGAGCGACGCTGCAGGCCGACGACGAAGGCTACACCGTAATTAAACGAATCGTTCCGAACGGGCCTGCCGACAAACAGGGTCAGCTGAAAGTCGAAGATCGGATTGCCAGCGTTGGGCAAGGCAAAGACGGCGAGTTGGTCGATGTCACCGGCTGGAGGCTGGACGACGTTGTTGGCCAGATTCGCGGAACAGCCGGTACGACCGTTCGATTGTCCGTATTGGATCAAAGCGGCGCCGACATTCGCGAAATAAGCATCGTTCGTGACCGGGTTGAACTGGAAGACGAAGCCGCCAAGGGCAAGGTTTTTGAGCATGGCGCGAAGGCGGACGGAACGCCGCTAAAGATTGGCGTGATCGATTTGCCAAGCTTTTATGCCGATATGGAAAACCCCGGCAGCACCGGTTCACGGAGCACAACCAAAGATGTTGCCACGATCCTGCTCGACTTCAACAACCAAAAGGTCGATGCACTGGTACTCGACTTGCGACGAAACGGCGGCGGCAGTCTGCGTGAAGCGATCGACTGCACCGGCCTGTTTATCGACACCGGTACCGTCGTTCAGGTCAAAGACTCTGGCGGCCAAATTGAGCAACTGAACGATACCCAGCGCGGCAGTGGATGGTCCAAGCCGATGGTGGTGTTGACCAGCAAGTTGAGCGCGAGTGCCAGCGAGATTCTCGCCGGTGCCGTTCAGGACTATGGCCGTGGCCTGGTTATTGGCGACACGACGACTCACGGAAAAGGAACTGTTCAAAGCATGGTGGACCTGAACCAGCTTGTTTACGGCACCGAAAATCCGCCCAAGCATTTTGGTGCCTTGAAAATTTCGACAGCGCAGTTTTATCGGCCCAACGGCGACAGCACACAAATGCGCGGCGTGTTGTCCGATATTATTCTGCCTTCGATCACGGATCACATGGACGT
>JAYVKA010000477.1:0-10413 GCA_043768885.1 Planctomycetota bacterium | reverse complement strand
CCAGCATTTTGGCTGCCGCGTCGATTGCCCGCTCGTCCAGCTGCCTGGACCTGGTTAGCGAATAAAGTGCCTTGGCGCGAACCTCGTCGTCGCGATTGTCGAGCAGAAACCGAAGTTCTTCCGCGAGAGGCTCGCTGACAATTTTCATTCGCTGGGTTGCATCGATCGCGTGGAGCAGAATCTCCCGATTTCCCGACCGAAATTTTTCGACCAACAATATCTCTTGCTGCGAATCTGCCGACTCGGCAAACTCCAAATGACGTAGCGAAATAATTTGCGTTGTGACGGATTTCTCGCGAGCCAGCTTCATCCAGTCTGCTTGCGAATGAACTGGAACAGGATTTTCAGCGATTGATGATTGCAGAATCGAATCGTTGGTCTTGAACAAATACTTGAGCGATTTCCGCATCGGAGCGCTGTCCTCTCCGGGCAGATCCCTGGCCCAGTCGGGTTCTTTGTCGCCGCGGATCCAGGCGGCGACGGCGTTGGCCCACGCAAGGGAATGACAATCGAGAAACGGTCGGGGAGCCACTTCCCAGTTAGTCGAATCCCAAAATGTCGCAACGTTCTTGACGAAGTCGATGTTGCTTTGCGGCACACCAAGCCCGGTGCCGACGACTGCAAGATCAACGATTTCCGGAAAATGGGCGTAGGCGAATTTGTTTTGGCAGAGCAAGTCGTGGACAACGCTGTGAATCAATGTGGCAGTGGTTACCACCGGATCACGTTTGATATCCGTCTGGAGCGTGATTCGTCGGCTGTTTGAATCGTACTTCCCCGGCAGACCGCCGAGTCCCTCACAGGACCCGCCGCCTCAGCCACCACCCTTCTTTTGAATCTCCAACGGCACGAATTCATGAACAATGCCACGTACGTCATGCGAAAGATGCTGACCGACAACATCGATAACCCGTTGGGGGTTCATCCCCTGAAAGGAATTCATCCGCAACACAGGCAACCGGAACCGGTCGATACCGACGGACTCGACCACTTGCAGCATTTGAAATTCGATTCGTGCCCGATCACCATCGGACAAGTTGGGTTCCGGTTTGAAAAATATCATGAGGTATCAATTCGATCGTGACAGGTTGGAATGGATTGAGCTTACAGCAATCGGCCGCCCGGGAAAACGGCGACCCGAACGCCTGTTTTTGTTCGCACGAATGCATGGCAGCACGCCGCGTTTACGGAATTCCACACAAATACTTTCGCTGCGGGACGATGTCGAGCATAATCGGGAGCCCGTTTACCGCTCACCACGCCTGGGAGAATGTTTCTTTGTCTGAATCGCCCAATCCACGAAGGAGTCTGCTTCAGGTCATTTTGCTCGTTTTTGCGATGACCGGAATGCCGGGGAAAAACAACTTCGCCCAAACAGCTGAAGCCCGGCAGCAAATACCCGAGAAAGAAAAGCTGTCGCTGCTGTTGAAATCCGAACCCATCGAGAGCCTGGCTGCCGACGCGCGTGCCAAAGGGGATGCTGTCCGGGGCTCGATTCTGTTTGCCCAACAGAATACCAATTGCATCAAATGCCACTCGTCAGGCCAGCAAAATCTGCTCGGACCAGATTTGACACGAATGGAACAGGGTGTGACCGATGTCTATCTGATCGAGTCGCTTCTCGAGCCGTCGAAAGTCATCAAGAAGGGTTTCGAGTCGGTTACTGTTTTGTTGCTGGATGGCAGGAATATCGCAGGCAGAATAATCGAGCAGGACCCGGACCGGATCGTACTTCGCGACGCGGGCGACAGCGGGCAGCTGGTGACTCTTGAGCGGAATGAGCTTGACGAAATCGCTCCCGGCAAGCTTTCGTCGATGACTGAGGGATTGATCGATGAACTGCGTGATCGTCAACAGTTTCTTGATTTGGCGATGTACATCATGGTCCTGGCTGACGCCGGGCCGATGCCGTCGGTGAATCAAGCGCCAACGGCTGTGTATCACAACGAGATCCTCTCGGACGAAATTCGCGGTTTGGTCTTGATCGATAAACTAAACTGTGCCGCCTGCCACGAAAGCAATTTGAAATCGAATCCATTCCCGCACAAACAGGCTCCGAATCTGGTTTGGGGAAGTGGCCGCATGGATCCGGGCTATATCGCACGATTCATTGCCGACCCGGCGCACGTTCAGCCCGCCTCATCCATGCCGGACGTCCTGTATGGTATTGAACCAGCCAAGCGAGATATCGTCGTCAACGCCCTTACGAATTATCTCAGTTCACTCGGTTCCGCCGAGTTTTCCCCGCAAGCGATCGACCCGTTGGCGGCAGAGCGTGGTCGGGAACTGTTTCAAACTGTCGGATGCGTTGCCTGCCATTCACCTCGCAGCGACGATGGTATCGAACAACTTGCGGCAACTTCGGTTCCGCTAGGCGATATGAAGGGCAAGTACAATATCGCTGGATTGGCCGCGTTTCTGGAAGACCCGCTGGCCGCCCGGCCTTCGGGTCGCATGCCCAATATGGTGTTGTCGCATTGGGACTCCGTTGATATCGCCAATTTCCTGTTGAGGAACCCGGGCGGCACAAAAACGGAACCTTTCAACTTCGACCGGTCGCTGGTGGCGGAAGGCAAGAATCAGTTTCAAAAACTGGGCTGCGTGAATTGCCATGGACAATCCAGCGGCATAGTTCGGGAATCGAACGACGAAAAAGCGATCCCTGCGCTAGTTCATGCGCGTCCCGACCGGGGATGTCTTTCGAAAGTAGCTGGACACTGGCCCAGGTTTCAACTCGACGATGCGCAGCGCGATTTGATCCGGGTGGCATTGGCCCGAAAACCGGTGGAGCTGTCAACACCCGACAAAATCGTGATGACACTGGAAACCTTCAATTGCCTGGTCTGTCATCAACGGGGTAACCTCGGCGGCATTCCCCCGGAACGAATCCAGTATTTCCAAACGACCAACGAAAATATCGGGCCACAAAGTCGTATCCCGCCGACTTTGACCGGTGTGGGTGGCAAGTTAAACAGCAAATGGCTTCGCGATGTGTTGGTCACTGGCCGCGCGATTCGTCCGTATGTACAGACCCGCATGCCCCAATACGGCGCAGACAATGTCGGGCATCTGGTTCCCTTGTTTGAAGAGGCAGACAAATCGGCGGAAGTTTCATTCGCTGAATTTACTGACCTGGAAGAGATGAAGAAAGCGGGACATCAAATGGCGGGCAACGGCGGTTTGAATTGCGTCGCCTGTCATACCTTTCAGCAAATCCAGGGCGAGACAATGCCGGCGGTCGATCTGACCAACATGGCCGAGCGTCTGCACAAGGAATGGTTCTACACGTACATGCGCGACCCGCAGCGGCACAGTCCGAATACAGTCATGCCTTCGTTCTGGCCTGGTGGCCGGGCGATGCGAAAAGACATTTTGGATGGTGACGCAAGTTTGCAAATCGAAGCGTTGTGGCAATATTTGCTGGAAGATCGACAGGCCAGGACGCCCGATGGCTTGATCAACGAACCAATCGAGTTGTTGGCAACTGACCAGGCCGTAATGCTGCGCCGCAGTTTCAACGGCATTGGCAAACGGGGTATTGGGGTTGGGTACCCTGGCGAAGTGAACTTGGCGTTCGATGCCGAACAGCTTCGACTGGCGATGATCTGGAAAGGCAAATTTGCTGATACGTCAGGCGTCTGGAAAGGCCAGGGGAGCGGTAACGTCCGGCCGCTTGGAAATGATCTGATCCGTTTTGATGGTGGGCCAGACCTGGATGACGCAACCGATCCCTGGATTTTCGATTTGCCCGTTGAAATCGAAAAACTCGAACAGCCCATAGCCCAAGATATCAGGATTCGTCCTCCCCACCATCAATTTAAGGGTTATTTTCTCGATGACTTTCAACGACCGACCTTCTTGTATCGATTCGACAATGTCGATGTCGAGGACTACCCTGTCGATGTTCGTGACGAACAGTCGGATGAAGGGATGATCCGCCGGACGGTGACGTTCACTTCGGAAAACGGTCGGCCGAATACGACGTTTCGTGCTGCAACCGGCGAGACTATTACCGCCGGGCCCGAAGGATTCTTTTTGATCGGAAAAAAACTGAAAGTCCGCATCGTAAATCAGGACAACGACGCTCAATTTCAGGCCGAAATCCAGGACGCACCATCGGGAAAACAACTGCTGGTTCCGATCAATGTTCCACCCGGCAAATCCACTTTGATTCTGGAGTATCGATGGTAAGCGGTTTCAAAAAGCCTCGATTGCAGCGCCTGATCGTTTTGCCGATTCTGACTGCTTGCGTGATTTTTTCTTCCAACCAGTCCCAGGCTCAATCACTGGGCGAATACTGGGACACTGCCGAAGAAGAAACGAAGTACTACAGGATCGTTGATGTTCCAATTCCGGAGGGTGTAGCACTGGAAGCAGTCAGTTTTGAAACGCTGCCCGACAATCGGCTGGCCATTGGTACTCGCCGGGGAGAGATTCTGCTGGTCAGCGGCGCATTTGACGATTATCCCCAGCCGACATACCAGACCTGGGCCAGTGGACTGGATGAAATTTTTGGGCTCGCCTGGAAAGACGGCGAGTTCTACGCCACGCAACAAACCGAAGTCAGCCGGATCAGCGACACGAATCAGGATGGCCACGCCGACCGGTTTGAAACCATCAGCGACGCCTGGGGATTTCGACACTACCACGAATTTTCGTTCGGTTCAAAACCTGACCCGGAAGGAAACATCTGGGTGGCGCTCTGTTTGTCGGAATCGTATCGCTCCAAGGTTCCGTACCGGGGTTGGTGTCTGAAAATCACTCCGGACGGAAAAACCATTCCGGTCTGCAGTGGAATTCGCAGTCCTTGTGGCATTGGACCGAATGAACACGGAGTGATGTTTTACGCCGAGAGTCAGGGGCCGTGGAACGGTTCGTGTTCACTGAAAGTTCTGGAGCCGGGCGGATTCATGGGGCATCCGATCAGTTTCAATTGGTACGACTTGCCGGGGGCACCGGGAAAGAAACCGGTCGAACCCAAATCGCAGTCCCGATTGCTGACTGAACGGAAGCGCGTCCCGGAACTGGTGCCCTACGCCGTAGTCTTCCCCTACATCAAGATGGGGCGTTCGATTTCCGGTTTTTCTGTTGATCGAACCGGCGGAAAATTCGGCCCGTTTGAGAATCAGATTTTTGTGGGTGACTTCAGTCTGAGCGTCGTGATGCGTGCGACAACGGAAAAAGTAAACGGCGTCTGGCAGGGTGCCTGCTATCCGTTTCGGGAAGGGCTCGCCACCGGACTTCTGGCTTGCCAGTTTACGCCGCAGGGCGACTTGATTGTCGGGGGAACCAATCGCGGTTGGCCTGTCCGAGGTCCACAAGCCTACGCGCTTCAGCGACTCGACTGGACGGGAGTCGTTCCGTTTGAGATCAAACAAATCAGCGCGCGACCCGACGGGTTCTTGATCACGTTTACTGAACCGGTGGATCGCGAGATTGCTTCCAAACCGGAATCATACGCCTTGTCCACCTACACGCACATTTACCACGAGGTATATGGCAGCCCCGAAGTCGACCAGACAACGCCCCGCGCAATCAAGGCAGTCGTTTCGGAAGATGGCCTCGAGGTTCAATTGTCAATCGAAGGTTTGGTCCAGGGCCACGTCCACGATTTTGATTTGACGCCTATCCGGTCCGCAGCAGGGAAAAAACTGGTTCACGTGAAAGCCTATTACACGCTAAACGAGATTCCAGCCGATTGAAGTAGCCGCCTCGAATCAGTCCTTGCGAACGGAAGGGATCCGACTGCCTGGTTGAAGGGGTTCGCGGCTGAACAAAACGTTTTCTACAAAGTCTTTCTTGCTACCAGCCCGGGCAAGCCAGGCGGAAAGGTCGTCGTTCAGCAATTCGTTGACGGCTTTCTTGTGGAGCCAATTTCGGTATGGAAAAACCCGGCAAAGTTGCCTGAAAAAAGCTTCCGGGTCGTTACCCTGAGCGCGCAAGTGATTCGGCGCAAACTCCATGTAAAGCTTTTGTACCTTGTCAAACAGCAAACCGGCACCCGCAATCGCCTGCGGCTCATGTCCCTCGATATCCATGACCATCAGATCGATGGTTTGATCGGGCAAAACGGCGTCCAACCTCACCATTTCCACCGATTGACCGGCCTTATTCAAGGTTCCAACCGAGGTGTTTCCGGTGTTCAAATTATTGCGCGTTAGACCAACCATTTGTGTTTTCGCCCCAACTGCAAGGTTGAAGGCCTGCACATGGATTCTGTCGTTGAGTTTCAGGTTTATGGAGAGCAGCTCAAAATTGCGAGGGTCTGCTTCAAAAACCTGGACATTCCTGAAATTTTCCGCCAGGGGCACTGCCAAGGATCCGACGTGCCCGCCAACAACCAGCAGAAACCCACACTGATCCTGGGTAATATCGCGTAACCATTGGATTTCATCCCAGTCATACTTGCCCGTTTTGAGCAAAGTCCGGCCAATCGAAAAATCGCCGGCTTCCACGGCGAGCAGCCCGTTACAGCTGCGACAAAGTACGGCAATTCCATGTCTGTCGAGGATACGCATCCGAAACGGACGTCGCAAAGTACGCATGGTTTTTTTCCACCAATGCATTTCAACCTTCCTTGTTTTATTTTGTATCCCTGGGAAAACGGGCACAAAAACAGTCCTATTCAAATCGATCCGGATTTTAATGAGTGTGCCACATCCGCATCTCATCATAATGCCCCCGAAGCCAGTCTGGCCAACCCGCCCCGACACAATCTTCCAATTCCGTTGCCCAAGCCATCCATTTCAAGGGGCCTCGAATATCTGGGGGGCGAAACGATGAAAAGTGAATTGCGAATTGTTGCCGGCGCCACTTTGTTCATGGGAAATCACGCTGATCGGAGTTTGCCAGGAATGGGACCGGTTCGAAGGGACCCACGTTCGCGCCATTCAAGTTAATTCTGATTTTTCGCTTTCGACGTTTACACTGTTCGCTTGGTTGATCAGCCGGTAATATGTCCGAAATGAAATCCGGAATTCTGGGCTGGATCCGAACGGCCCGGCGGGCATGATTGGGAATCTGCCTTGGCGCCATTCGGAAGCGGCCCATGCACATTGTTCATCTTGTTCTCACTTCGAAGTTTGCCGGATCGGAACGGTACGCCCTGGAACTGGGTGCCGCACAGGCAGCCGATCACAGGGTAACCCTGATATTGCGCAAGGAAGCTGCGGGAAAGTCTGCCCGGAACATTCTGAGCCATGTTGATCCGTCAATAGAAATCATTTTGGTGAATAACTTTTTTCGCCGTTTCCAGGCCCGCGCTGTGCTAAAGCGCCTGAAACCTGACATTGCCCATGCGCATTTGAGTGAAGCCTGCAAGGCGATTGAGCCCATCGGCCATGTCTGCAAACGCGTGGCGACTTTGCATATTTGCTACAAAAAACGCCAACACAGGCATCTGGATGGCCTGATTGCGATCGCACCCTGGCAGCTGCCCTCGATTCATCCGGCGCTTCGCCCCCATTCGGTCCACATCAACAACTGGACGCTGGAAAAAAAATACGGTCAAAATGCCAGAATGCGACTGCGCGGAAGCCTGGGAATTGCCGAAGATGATTTTGTATTTGGAAGCATTGGGCGGATCGAGAAATCCAAAGGGATGGATGTGCTAATCGATGCGCATCAGAAATTGGCCGATCCCGGGACGAAACTGGTGATCCTGGGTGACGGAAGCAATCGAAGGAACTGGCAAAAACGGTTGTCTTCCGGGCAATTCATGCCTGGCTTCAGCACTGAGCCGGAAAACTGGATGCTGGCCTTTGACTGCTTTGTCAGTGCATCGCGCAGCGAACCTTTCGGCCTGGCAATACTGGAGGCCATGCAGGCCGGTTGTCCGGTAATCGCCACAAAATCCCATGGCGCGCAGCATTTGTCCGGATATCTGGCAACAGACCTTGTGACCTGTGGCGATGCAGCCGCACTCTGCAAACAATTGATGACATCCCTCGAAAAGGGGCAGCGGCGGCAGGAATACCGGATGGACGATTTTCGAATTGGGACCCAGGTGGTGGCCGTGGAGGATTTTTACCGACGCATTTTGTCAGGCCGCACGATGGAATCCGGAACTCCCGGCCCGCAAGTTACCGGATGATTTGCCAATTACCTTTTGGTAAACGTCCATGACCTGATCGGTCAGGAACTCCGGCGAGAATTTGTCGAGCACCATTTGTTGGCCTCGAAGTCCCATCGCTTTTCGCGTTTCGGGTTTTCCGGCAAGTTGCTCGATCGCAGCAACCAGCGCCGATACATTTTTTCGCGGAACAAGCAGACCGTTTTCGTTGGGAATCACAATTTCGGGCAAACCTCCAGTGCGCGTGGCAACGACAGGCGTGCACGCCGCCAGCGACTCGACGGCGACAAGTCCCAACGGTTCGCGTACGGAGGGTACAACGCACAAATCCATGGCACTCATATAGTCTTCGACATTGTTGCGCCGCCCCAGCCATTGAACCTGGCCATACCAACCGTTTTGCAAATGTTGGCGGCGAAGTCGCTTGACATAGTTATGGTCCCGGTCAAATTCGCCAACAATCATGACTTTCAAATTGGGGACCCGTCGAAACAATTCCGGAAGGCCTTCGAACAGAAACCGATGCCCTTTTCGTCGGTTGACTTGACCGACAACTCCCACCAGAAAATCGGCTGGTTTCACTCCCAGATGGCGACGGATTTCAGCGACCTGTGCGGGAGTCACGTTTTGAAAACGTTGCAGGTTCGTGAAGCAATGGATCATGCTGCTTCGGCCAGTTCGAACCCGGTTGATCCGTCGCTGGTAGTCCAACGTCGATCGGGAATTGGCGATCACGTAATCGTTCATCACCCAGTGAAGCTGAAAAGTGCAGCTATGGGCCGTCGCAATCACCGGTACGCCGCTGGTCATTCGCAGCAACACGCCTATAAAGTGTGCCCGGCTCATATGCGTATGGATCAGGTCGAATTCCTGTTCGCGAATCCAACGACTGACCCGTTTCAGCTCATGCGGCGTGCGAGCCATTTCGGACTGAAAGAATCCCGCGCCGGGGATGGACTGCTGGCCCAGCCAGCTTTCGGCGCGATGCATTATGGTGACGTTCAATCCCCGCGACAGCAGTTGTTCCGATAGTGACTTGCAATAGGTCACAGCACCGTTAACTTCCCTGCCAGATACGATTTGCAAGACTTTCATATTCGATATTCAATGCCGCCGGATGAATCAGGGCAAAACGCGAGGGAAATTGTTCCACAATCGTCGTTATTTCGAAACAGCAATTGGCAGCCAGCACTTTCGCAGAGTTGCTGGTCATTCAAAATGGCTGCCGTCCCTGGAAACGGGGCTCACCCTCGCGTAGTCGGTTTGACTGAAAACTCCAACTTCTTGCCATCCCGTTCCACTTTGATGTTGATGGGTTCCTGTTTCTCCAGCAACGGCCTCAGGATTTTCATCGGATCTTCACCCGGAATTCTGCCGTTTACAGAAATCACCAGGTCGTTGAGCAGCAGGCCCGCTTTTTCTGCGGCACCGCCGGGGATCAGTTCATGGACTTGCACTTCGCCGTCGTGAGAAACTCCCAGCATGACTCCCATCGTAAATTTTGGAGGGGCCGAAGCTGGCCGGAACAGGTTCATCAGGCCTCCCGCAACCCGTTCAAACTTTTCCCGTTTCTCCCGTGAACTGGTCGAATTGGAAATCAGCAAAAACAGGTTGTCAGGATCGTTGACGTGCATGAACTCAAAACCGAACATGTCACCGTCACTCGAGACGCCGCCTGAGTCAACGAATTTGTCGATTGTCTCCTGCGAAAGAATTTTTCCGTTCCGTATTCCGGTCTCCCAGCGCATTATGTCGGGCAACGTCGAAATCTGCCCGCCACTACCCATCACCAGCCACGAAGTTGGTCCCCAATGTGGAGGCGAGTTGGGATCGCTGGACTTGCGATGCCCGTAGCCCACTGCAATTCGATTCTCATCGACGGGCTCGCCAAAAAATCCGGTATCGTTCATGCCAAGTGGTCCAAACAAATGTTGACGCGTAAATTCCGGATAAGTCTGACCGCTTGCGATCTCGATGATCGCAGCCAACAAACCCCATGCCGAATGTGAGTGCTCTTCTCCTTTGCCCGGTTCAAACAGCAGCTTCTGGGCGAAAATTCTCCGCACCGCTTCCTCGCGATCGATCCAGGTATGGTCCGGGTCTTTATCGCCCGGTAAATCGTGAAAATCGGGCAGACCCGACTGGCCGGTCATCAAATGCCGGATCGTTATCGCGCCTTTGTCCTCCGGTGCATTTTTGAAATGCTTTTCGAGTCCATCGTCCAGCTTCAATTTGCCTTGTTCCATCAGCATCAGGATTCCGACTTTCGTGAAATCGATCGGTGCTGAACCGATGGCAAATACTGTGTCGATTCGGTTCGGGATGTTCATTTCGCGATTCGC
>JAYVKA010000476.1:0-2963 GCA_043768885.1 Planctomycetota bacterium | reverse complement strand
TACAAACCGGTCTCGAGCGATTGCATTTACGATGGCCAGACGCTGGTCAGCGAAGACTCGATTGCACTTTGGACGGCTGCTGGCAGTCCGTTGACACTGGACCACGTTTGCCCGCAGCGATTTCGGGTTCCGCTGGCACCCCATTTAGCCGCCAGAAACGAGGGCCGCGAAGTTAGCGCCGAACAGTTGCGACAGGGTCTGTCCGCGTGGACTGGACACTGTGACATCGTGGTCGTCGAGGGAGCAGGCGGGTTGATGTCTCCGATCAGTGATGACGAATACATGGCCGACCTCGCTCTCGATTTTGGTTATCCGATGGTCGTCGTTTCGGCAAATATCCTTGGGGCGATTAACCAAACTCTGATGACCCTGATTTCGGCAGCCAGTTTTCGTGGCGGATTGCCAGTGGCCGGAGTTGTGATGAACGACATTCGCCGGTTCCAGTCCGACCTTAGCAGCGAAAGCAATGTGCAACAAATCGCCAGCCGCTCGGTGGCCCCTGTCCTCGGTCGGGTCTATTACGAATCCGACAAGTTGGACAGCGAAGTCGACTGGTTCGCATTGGCAGGCCAGTCCACCGCCGCTCTTTCTTTGCAGGAACCGGTGAAGTAATTTTTCATGAGTTGAATACGGTGCCGGGCAAGAAACAAAAAAAGAACCGGGATTCAAACGGCATTCTGTCCGAACCGGCGAAGCCAGGAGCGTTGCGCATCTGCCCGCATTGCGGTGGATGGTTTGCGCTGAAAAGGATCAGTTCAACTCCCGACCCGAAACAGGGCCGGATCGATCGATTCGAGTGCAAACAGTGCGGCGAGCAAACCGAATTCGCCAAACGACATCCGCCCGAAGCTGTTTGATCGCTTGAATGGATCAAAGTAGCACGGTGATCCTCCTCCGAGAATAAGTCACGGTGGAGGACCACCGTGCTATTTTGGTTACCCGTTTTCGTCATTCGGTCCCATCTGCTCAGCGGTCGCGAACAACTCGGCCAGCGACAATTGGAAACCTGGCAAAACCGTCCCACCGTCCAAAGAACCATCTGCAGGAATTTCGGTCAACGCATCGAGGCTGGTCCAGCTGCGGGCTGTGCGTCTGGCAGGATTCACATACCAGACCATGGAAACACTGGCCCGGAAATACGTTTCCAGTTTGGCTTGCATCTCGGCCACTGTGTTGGTTTCAGAAAGAACCTCAACAGCCAAATCCGGAATCAGGTTCGGGATGGGCCGGCGCGGAAGTTTTTCTTTTGGAAATCGCGACCAGCCAATAAACGCAACATCCGGAATCTTGACGATGCCAGGGAAAAGTTTGAGTGAACCGCTTTCTCCCGTGACATGGCCGAGGTTGTTGCGTTCCAGAAAATTCCTGATTTTAGTCGCAATCAAAATGGCCAAAATTGACTCAAGCCAACCCATCGGTTTCTCCACCAGAACTCCGAATTCCAGTTCACACAATCGCCCTTCTTTCACTTGGCAAAGATCGACGTCCTCTGCTGTGGCATAACCGGGGGGTGGGCTCAGACGAATTCGTTCGGCCGGAATATCCCCCAAATGTTTTTGCAAATCGGCCACACTCCAACCCGCCGTAACCACGGGATTGGGATCGAGTGGACCCGCTGGCGTTTCATGAACACTGGACATGGAAAATCTCCTCTTCTCATATTGTCGATCGATCGACCACCGTTTGCAACATCTTTCGAGAATTTCACCATTTTTGACGGACCGACGAACTATCCGTTGAAATCTCCATTCACAACTGCCATCAGAATCCCGTCGTAGCCTTTGGTGCCGACGGTTTGAACTTCTGTCACGGAAACCCGTGATTCGGTAGCGAGGTAGTTGGCCAGTCGTTGAATCCCCTGAACATTTTCGTCATCGCTGTTTGGGTTCAGGACATCTCCATTGCGAACGACGTGGTCAACGATGATCAAACTACCGGGCCAGGTCAGTCTGATGACTCACGAAAAATATTCGGTGCAACGCGGTTTGTCAGCGTCGATAAAAACCAGATCGAACGGTTCAGGTTTTTCGGCCTCCAGTTTGGCAATGGATTCGAGGGCATCACCCGGTCGCAAATCGATCCGCTCACTCAAACCGGCCAAACGAAAATTGGACTGGGCAACTTTGGCGTGTTTGGCCTCCAGCTCCAGCGTGACCAGTTTCCCATCCGTCGGCAGCGCCCGGGCCATCCAGATTGTGCCGTATCCACCCAGCGTTCCAATCTCCAGTACGCGGCGGACCAGATTTGTTGCGTCATGATTGAATTTGTCCAAAACGGAAAATGGAGTGTGGTTGATTGTGCCGATGGATTTCGGGAACCGGATGGGCTCCAATTTGACCAATTCCAATCAGTTCGTATCGAGTGGTGAGGGCAACATACCAAACATGAGTTTGCAGGACATCCGGATATTGATTGCAGCGTTTTTCGCCGTTCTGATTCTGGTAATGGCCGCAGCCCTGTTTCCCATTTATGGAATTCTGGATGGTACGTATGTGCGACGCCCGGTCTGGAACCCGCCGTCCATCGCAATCGGGAACGGCTACGACGAAATGTCGGCGGAAGACATTCAGCGGCTTTCGGCCATTCCGCAGCAGCGTGAAATTCTCGAAAGCATGAAATACGCTCCCCGTACTTTTCAACCGCGTCCGGTCTGGATCGGTTCGCGACATGGACCGGACAGAAACCCGCTTGGCTATATGGCGATGATGTCGGTCTTGGCCTTCGCCTTTTTATTGATCCACAAATGGGTCAATCGCGGATAAACTGCACCGATCGCATTTGTCGATGATTTGTTACACTGGCGGGCAGATATTCCCGCCCCTGATCAGTCGATAATCCATGGCCAACGCACAGCTCCAGACACTCGAAAAATACATCGCCTTGCAACAGCAGATTGCGAGCTATCACGTCGTGATGACGGCTGCAAAGACTGGCGTGTTCAAAGCGCTGGAAGACGGCCAAAA
>JAYVKA010000475.1:0-8529 GCA_043768885.1 Planctomycetota bacterium | reverse complement strand
ACAACTTTAAAAAGCTGAACGACACCTACGGTCACCAGTTTGGAGATGTTGTCCTCGAACGAATCGCCAGGGCTTGTGGCGAGACATTACGGAAATCGGACATACTTGCCCGTTATGGCGGTGAGGAATTTGTGTTTCTGCTGGTCCAGCCGACTGAAAAGGGTCTGGCCCTGGTCGCCGAACGAATCCGTTCGCGAATAGAAACCGAGGAAATTCTTTTCGAAGGAACGCCTGTACCGGTGACAGCAAGCCTGGGTGCAGTCTTTTCAATTCCAGGACGAAAAGACCCGAATCTCGAAAAGCGTCTGGTCAGTGAAGCCGACGAATCGATGTATGAGTCCAAACAAAGCGGTCGCAACCGGGTTACCATTCGTTCAATTGCGTCCCCATCCGATCGAAGCCTGGCCCAACACTCCGCCAGTCTGCGCTTTAGCCAATGGTTGATGGACCAAAACCTGTTCGATCAAACTACGATGTCGAACGTCATTTCGAGTTGCACACCGTGTCATCGAAAGTTCGGTGAACTGGCCCAACAATACCGTTATCTTTCGGCGAAACAACTGGATCTCGTGCTTCAGGAACAAGTCAGCTCACCCAAACGGTGTGGCGAAATAGCCGTGCAAATGGGATTGTTGGAAGAGTCGCACTTGGCATTCCTGCTGGCGGTCCAACAGGAAGACCCGGACCAACTGGCCGGGAAACTTGTCAATCGCGGATTGCTCGAACAGGGCATTGCGACCGAGCTCCTTCACCAGTTCTATACGGCGGCAATGCCAATGCCTCTGGGCGATCCGAAAGCAGTTGCCACCGCCTAGCCGACTGTCGACCTATTGGAATCCTGTGACATCGGGTTGAGCCGAGTGTCGCCAGGCGCCAGGGAACACCGATACACATGGCCGCTCGCGTATTCAAAAGGCGAGCCATTTATACTGGTCAGTGGTTGTTCGTGAGGAGCGATTTACGGCCGCTGTGGCTTCGAGCACTTGTGTTAGATTTCTCCTTCCGGCGCGGAGTCTTCGCGCCGGGTCTATTTGCAATCGGGAGCTATTTGCCCTGGTCTCCGTTTTCAGCAGCTCCCGAATACAAGGGACTATCGGCATCCCCCTTGGCTACGACATAGGCCAGCAAATCCAAAATGTCGCTGCGGGAAAGCGTGTCCAACAACCCGAGCGGCATCATCGAAATGGCGGAAATCGACCGGTCATCAATGTCGTCTTTCGAAATCACCTGTTTGGATGACTGTTGCAATGGATTGTCGGTCAACGTGATCGAGTTGCCCGTTTCTTCGGTGGCAATTCCGCTGACCGTATTGCCTGACATCATCAACAGGATTTGGGTCCGGTACTTGTCGTCAATCTTTTCTGAAGGGACCAGAATATGACGCAGGACATCGGCCGGCTTCCATTTCACGTCCATCTCGGCGAGGTCTGGGCCAAGCTGGAATCCTTCGCCAGCCAGTTTGTGGCACGAACCACAACTAGCGGTACGAAACAGCTCCCGTCCGCGATCAAAACTACGCCCGGCCAAAACCTGGGTGGGTTCGGCTTCGGAAAAGTCTTCGGCGAAATCGTCCGGTTTCCATTCGCGACGGCTGGCGTTCAACCGCAACAATTCGTCAACGATTCGGATCCCGTTCGCTTCACAATACGCCTCCGGCGACGCCAGAAAATCTTCAACGGACGGAACAACGTACAACGACCCAGTCATTCGTCGCCAGTGACCAGGATAGGTACATACGTATGGATACACGCCTGGTTTCGTCGGGGCGGACAGGCTGATTCGGCCCGATTCGCCCGGTTGAATCAACTTGGTTGCAGCGAGGATGTCGCGACTGTTCGGAATGAATCCTTTCGCCAATGCATCGGGGCGCGTCGATTCGGCTTCGGCTTGCATTCCAATCGATTCCAGCATCCCCGGTTGAACCAGCACCAGGTTATGCGGCATCGCGTCCGTGTTTTCAAACACAATCGCAAAACGCCGACCGGGCTCGACCGCGATCATCGTGCGGTCGTATTCCATCCGGTGCGGACGGGTTCCAACACTCAATACCGGCACGCTCAGTTTGCTCAATTGGCTCGCGGTTTTCGCCCGCTCGGATTCCGGCAAGAGTGCTGTCGCAATTTGGCCGGCCTGATACAACCTTGCCGCAAAATCGTTTTCACGCTGCGCCTCGTGAATCGCCGACATTCGACTCAAAATCGATCGAACCATTTCCGGAGCCCGTGCCGGATTCCAGGCTTTGGTTTGCAGTCGCAAAAGTCCTTTGACTGCGACTTCCGGCTCGGTCCCGTTCACGATGCAATCTGCGAGAAACTCAAAAGCTTCTTTCTCGCGACTGCGAACATGGCTCAGGCTGTCAACGATTGCCACAAACAGGTTTCGTTCGGGAGAAGCCGCCTGGATTTGAATCTCGACCGGCTCGCGGGTTGCGGCAATCGCTTTTTGTTCAAAGACAACTTTGCTGTCGGCGTCCAGAACCTGAACCGAAAAACCGTCCATCCTTTTGTAAAAATCACTTTCCGTCCGGTTGTGAATCCGGATCGAGTTGATAGGCGCAGGTCGGTCCAGTTGGACGTGCCACCATGGGTTGGCGGTTGTCTCGGCGGTATGGGTTTGACCGCCATTCGCGTAATCACCTTTGGTGTTTCCATCGATGCCGCGCGAAGCATCACCGTTGTGGGAAGTGCTGCTTTGCCGGGCACGTCCATCGAAAGCCACGTTTTTGCCATTCGACATGACTTCGACTTCGGCCAGTGTCAGAATCCGTTTTTCTCCTGGCAACTCAATTCGAACAAAGGAACCCAGCGTCTCTGGCTGTGAGCCTGTCATGCGGGTTTGCAAATCAGGCAATCGCGACTTCAGGTTGTCGAACAGTGCCTGTTGCAAACGCGGATCCGGAATCAGTTCCACAGTCCGGGCCAAGGTCGCCAACTGGTCAGTATCAGTACCCGCCCGTTTCAGTGCGGGGCCAATGTCTGCATCGGCAAGCATCATTCCCAGCCAACCTGCGCGTTGCAGGGAATCGTTGTTGGTCCCAACAGTGAATCCTTCCAGTTTGGAGCGGACTTTTGCCAGATCATCGACCGGCTGCATTCCGAGCATCATTGCCAGTTCGCCAACTGCCGATTGTTGTTCGGCATTTCCTGAAGCACGACCCATCCAGTCAACGAGTACATCGGCCACCGGTTTTCCTGCCGCCTTGGCCACGGATCGGACAGCGGAACCCCGTTGCTCTGGCGTTACGCCGCTGGCAACCATCATGAATTCGGCGTTGGAAGCAGTGACCGGAACAGCCGAGAGCCGGGCCGGGCCGAGTTGCTCCAACAAGAACTGCTGGCTGGCCGGACTCAACCGGTCGAGCATTCCCGATTCAACCAGTTTTGATTTCCACAATGCCGGTACGGTTCTCATCGATTCAAGAATCACGTAGTCGATGAACTGGTCGCGAGGCTGCCCCGCTGCGGCCGCAATGATTTCGAGTGCCTCAACCGAGCCGATAAAGCTGGCTCCCCGGGCAGCGAACATTCTGACGCGTGGATTGGGATCGGTCGCCGCGTCCAACAGCCACTGTCGCGACTCCGGAACATGTTCGAGGCAATCGGTCAGCACCCTGACCGCAGCCGCACGAACCCGTTCGTCGCTGCTGTGACACAACTCGCCGATCAACTCCGAATTGACCTGGTTGATTTGACGGCTGAGCCAAAGCAGCTGCAATCGTTCACGGTCTTTGCCGGGTGGATTTCTGTTCAGGGCAGTTTCTATCGCCTCCTCGACTTCATTCAGATCTCGTGCGGTCAACTCGATTCTCGAGCGATAAGCCGCCCGCTCATTCGTGGTCGGATCGAGCAAGCGGCTGACCAGCGCATCGGTCGCCATGTTGATTTCGGCAAGCGGAGTTTCAATCAAAGGACTCTCGTGGCGAATTCGATAAACCCGTCCGTGGGCGCGGTCGCGACTGGGATCACGCAAATTGTGCTGCATATGGCCAATGATCGGATTGTGCCAGTCGATGAAATATAGACTTCCGTCTGGAGCGAACTCCATATCGACCGGACGAAATCTCGGATCAGACGAAAGAATCAGGGGCTCCAGCTCTTTGCCGGAAACGCTCGACCCGTCCGGAGAAATCTGGTACCGCAAGATTCCAAGATCGCCAATCACATTGCCGACCAGCAACTCGCCACGCATCGATTCCGGAAAATTACCGGCAGAAACATATTCGGTCGCGGGGCAGGGCCGGGTCCGTGGCTGGTACACGGCCGGAGCGCCGGGGTGCTTGGCCGGAAAATCCAAATGCCCGCTGGTCAACGCCGCGTCGTAGGGTTGCGAACTGGTTCCATCGTGCAAAATGTCGTGGCCCCAGGCGTCAAAGACGTGTCCGTGCGGATTGGCATAAGGATAGGGTGTGTAGACCGACAGCTTCCACGTCCGAGGCTCGAATCGATAGCTCGCTGCGTTGGCAGAACGAATCGTGCCGCGCGGCGTCTCGACCTGCGTGTGATGAAAGGTGCCTTCCTGAAAATACAAAGCACCATCCGGACCAAACACAAACGAGTTGGCTGCGTGATGAGTATCGGCCGAGTCAATTCCATGAAGAATCATTTTGGTGACGTCAGCCCGATCGTCACCGTCGATGTCTTTAAGAAAAACGATGTTCGGTTGAGAAGCCAGAATTACGCCGCCATTCCAGAATTCGAAACCGGTCGGGTTTTCCAGACCGTCGGCAAAGACGGTGCATTTGTCGGCGCGTCCGTTTCCGTCAGTGTCTTCCAAAATCAACAGCTTGTCGTTTTTCGCTGTTCCTGGTGCCCAGTGTGGATAAGTTGGCCAAACGGCAACCCACAATCGGCCCTTTGTATCAAAGGACATTTGCACGGGATTCACCATTTCCGGAAAATCCTGTTCCGAAACAAACAGGCTGACGCTGAACCCCTCTGGCAGCTTCATCCGCGACATGGCTGTTTCCGGATCGATAAAGACGTGCTCGTGATTGGGGCCTTCACCTGGCATGTTTGTAGCAACCGCGATTTTCGGCGGCAGGTTCGAGTCATCGGGGAGAATTTTTTTGCCTTCGACCGCTCCCCAAATCACCGGGTCGCGCTGGTCAGCCATCGCCGACAGGATCTCCAGTTCGCGGGTCAGCACTTCCCGGTTCGTCTGTCCTTCGACGAATTTCAACTCGCCCCGGTCGCCAAAAATGGAGTAGCCGTCGGTCGTGCGGTAGCTGTGAAACCAGCAGAAATTCTTGTCCAGAACGGCAGCTCGAACCGCTTCGACATCAACGCCGGGTACCATGGTTCGTTGGGATCCAAAAAGCTGTTCAGCGATCCTTTGGGCGACAACCTGGTTTCCGAGTTCGGTCAGGTGTATTCCGTTAATAGTCAATGGACTGCTCATTTCACTGAACGAATGATCTGCCTGGGATTGCCTGGAAAGATCGACGAACGTGACATTGCATTCCGACGCAACTTTTCCGATGGCCTCAACGTATGGCTCCAACCGGGCGTTTCCTTCAGCAGCTGCGGGCAGGTTGGGATCACCGATATCTTCACAACGAATCGGAGAAAACAAAACGATGCGTGGAGCCGATTTTCCGTCGTATTTCATCGCCTGCATCCGACGAACTTCGTCAACGTACTTTTGCCGAAACGCTTCGACACCGTCTGGTCCAGCAAACGATTCACCAAAACCAAACATCATAAAGATCACATTGGCGCGAAATCGTGTGAGATGGTCGTCTGGCGTTCCGAAACCCTTGCTGCGCAAACGCAAATCAATTTCGTCACCGGAAAATCCAAAGTCCCGCATCACGAGGTGCTTCCCCGGATTGTTCATTTGCAGAATCGTTTCCAGCCATCCGTCGTACTGCATCCGTTCAGCCAACGTGTTGCCGATCAACGCGATTCGATCACCGTCGTGAAAGGGGAAGTTTGCGGTTGCATCCTGGGCCGATAATGATCGATCAGAAAGGCAGACCGCGAACAGGCAAATTGCTGACCAAATCAGCGCGATCTTCGAGGCCGAAATCAGGCGATTTTTTGTGGCATTGGAGAAAAGGGAAAAACCACCCAGCCTGTTTCCTCCGTCGTTTTCCGACGTGTCTTGGCTGTCGCTTGCGGTTCGTATCAGGTTTTCCACAATTGGGTCTCGGGGTCGGGGGCGTAAAAAAGGGTATTTTGCATCAAATCGGGCCAACAAACCACCACCTTGCTAGCGGCAAAATTGAGCAATTTGTCTTTTTCGGGATTTGTTGAAATTTTTGCAAATCCAGTCATACCATTAAGTTGCGTCTGCCAGCACTTCGTTATCCGGATTTTTTGATGCTTTATTGTTGGGGCCGGGATGACTAACTTGCTGGAAGCGATTGAACGTTCGGGAAAAACTCTGGTATGCCAGCAAAATCTGGTTCCCAAAGTCATTGATACTCCTTCGATGTTCGCCCCGTTCGACGGCTCATGTGTTGTCAAATGCCACAGTACTACACATGGCTTTCGAAGACTGGATGATCAAGGACGATTATTATCCGGTTGCGAGCGAGGCTGATTGGGTGGAACCCAATTCAGCCAAAACAGCGCCATAGGTGCAAGATGCATCAATGGCGCTTTTTTTTGCACTCGCGAATTTTCCCAGACTCCACAACCCGGTCAATCGCGACGGACCGAACGAACGTGAAGCACTTGTTGCACGCCGTCTTATTGGCCGAATTGTTACTTGTTCTCGCAAGACTTGCGACCGCGAATGATCAGCCAATCACGGCCCGAACAATCGTCACTTCCGCAATCTTCGATTCAATCCGGTGAAACATCGTAAACCGGCAAGGTTTGCCAAATCTGCAGAGTCATATCATCGCTCGACGATAGCATTGTTTGTACCCCCGAGCAAATCACCCTCCCGGAACGAGACACGCCATGAGCCATGATGATGCAGGTAGCCAGGATCTTGAGCGCAAAGAACTGGCCCGTGCCTCGCGACGATCCAAGGCAGTTCGCAGCTCCGCTTCCGTGCAAACGCCACTGGAAATTTACTTGCGGGAAATCAACGAGACTCCGCTTCTTACCGCTGCGGAAGAAAAAGAGCTCGCGGTCCGAATTGCTCAAGGCGACGCAAGAGCGCGGGACCACATGGCACGGGCAAACTTGCGGCTGGTCGTAAATATTGCCCGCGGATACACGAGCAAAGGGCTGGGTTTGCAGGACTTGATCGAAGAAGGCAACCTCGGTTTGTTACGTGCCGTCGAGGGTTTCGATCCAAACGTCGGGACGCGGTTCAGCACCTATGCAAGTTACTGGATCAAGCAATCGATCAAACGGGCGCTCATTAACTGTTCGAAGACCATTCGTATTCCAGCCTACATGGTCGAGATCCTGTCGAAATGGCGGCGAGCAACCGTTCGGCTGGCGGATGAACTGATGCGGAATCCAACACCGGAAGAAGTGGCGAGGTTGTTGGGATTGCCCAAGCGAAAACTCACGATCATCAAAAAGGCGATTCAGATCTACAACGCGACACCGCAAACCGATCAGTCCGAATCGGGTTGGAGTCTGGGGGACATGGTTGCAGACGACCGCGTGAAATCGCCGGACATTGAGTTGCTGGAAAGCGACGTGATGAGTCACGTGCGGGAGATGATGCACACTCTGGACGAACGGCAGGCGACGGTATTGCGAATGCGTTTTGGACTGGATGATGCCGAACCGCACACATTGAAGGAAATCGGCGAAAAGCTGGGGCTGACCCGCGAACGTGTTCGGCAAATCGAAACCGAAGCCCTAAAATGCCTCGGCGAAGGCCTGCGTGACCCGCTCGACCTCGAAATGATCATGCCATTCTAAATCGATCATTCCCGCAAAGTGGACGGGGCCTGGAGGCCCAAGCATTGCAACATCACGCGGACTCGTAACCTCGTCCACTACGATCAAAAAACATTCAATTTCGTGTGCCGCCCCGATTCGATTTCGGGGCTTGTTCACATTTCTGTTCGACTGAAACGCCTTTTTGCAGCCATCCCGGAACTCTTTCAATCCGGCATACGTCCTCTCATTGCTGCCGATCCGACTCTATTCTGATATCTTCCGGTTTCAACGTCTGTTCAATTTGTTTTGGGACAAGGTCATGATCCGATTCGTTTTTCTTGCCGTCAGTGTTACCGTATGTTTGGTCATTGCGGGCTGGTCCGGTTCCGGAACGAATGGAAAGTTGGTTGAAAAAGTGGACGATCGAGCGGAAGCGCAAAAATTGCTGAACGATGGCAACTGGAAAGAGGCGATGGATGCCTATTTGGCTTTGATGCGAACTCCGGGGAGCAACGGACCGACTCTGGCACAGGATTGGCGCAACGTTTTTATGTGCCTCGCATCGCTTCAGCGGTTGCATGAGATGGATGGATTGCTGGAAGAGCAAGTCAAGCTGCACGCGGACAAATGGGAATTGGTGCAGGCTGCGGCCGATACTTTGCTGTCCTGCGAACATTACGGATTCGTGGTTGCTGGTGAATTCAATCGCGGGCAGGCTCGTGGCGGCGGCGAATGG